>CAZAKU010000309.1:0-8112 GCA_964485765.1 uncultured Lentisphaerales bacterium | reverse complement strand
GGCCACCATGCTGTAACCGAAAGCCACGCCCATGTTGCGCAGTACGGTTGAATCGGTCAGGTCGCGCTGCAGGCGTGACACGGGGAGCTTTCGCGCCAGATGGTCGAATAGGGCGTTTGCGAGGCCAAGGTTGCCTTCGCTGTTTTCAAAATCTATCGGGTTTACCTTGTGCGGCATGGTGCTGCTGCCGACCTCTCCGGCGATCGTGCGCTGTTTAAAGTAGCCGATAGAGATATAGCTCCAGAGATCGCGATCAAGGTCGAGAAGGATGGTGTTCCAGCGTGCCGTGGCGTTGAAGAGTTCCGCCATGTAGTCGTGCGGCTCAATCTGAATGGTGTAGGCGTTTTGAATGAGGCCGAGATCCTCTTCGATTACACGTTGGGCCAGGCCGGGCCAGTCTACATAGGGGTAGGCTGAAAGGTGGGCATTATAGTTGCCTACGGCGCCGTTCAGTTTACCGAGGATTTCGATCTGCAGTTCAGATTCCAGCTGTTTTTCGAGGCGATGCACAAATACGGCAAACTCCTTGCCCATGGTTGTGGGGCTGGCGGGTTGTCCGTGGGTGCGGGCCAGCATGGCGGCATCGGCCAGCTCGGCAGCGCTGCCGCGCAGGGTGGCGATGATTTCACGCTGAGGTCGCTGCAGCACGCTGAGGCCGTCGCGCAGCATCAGGGCATGTGAGATGTTGTTGATATCTTCGGAGGTGCATGCGAAATGCACGAATTCGCCCAGAGAGGCCATGGAGGTGTCGGCCAGACGCTGCTTTATGAAGTACTCGATCGCCTTTACGTCATGGTTCGTGGTGCTTTCGATCTTCTTCACCTCTTCGGCGTCGGCGGGGGAGAAGTTGCCGGCCAGGTCGTCTAGGAACTGCACCTCTTCGGCGCTCAGTGTACGGGCCTCGGCAATGCCGGGTTCGGCGCATAGCGCTTTAAGCCAGGCCAGCTCTACCTGCAGCCTGCGGTGAATCAGCCCGTATTCTGAGAATATGGGGCATAGATCGGCTACACGGGCGGCATAGCGGCCATCGAGGGGGGTGAGTGCGGTTAATGGGGTCATAGTAGTTCTCATATCAAAATAGTGTTTTCGTAATAATTAACTCAACCGACAGTCAACCAGTTTCAGGGGCTAAATGCAAGTCTGAGGTGCCTCCGGCGGAATGCTTTAAGTGAAAAAGCATGAGTTGCGGAGAGGCAAGATCTAGGGCACAGGCCAATAATGGCCTGTCACAGCAACCGGTGGGGGGCATTATTGCCCGTATCTGAAATGTTGCCAGCACCTCTTTCCACGTTGTACGGTGTTTTTTCACCCACCGGATAAACCGGTGGGGGTCACCTGCCCTACGTGTTTCAAATACGTTGTCCAGAGGCTCGTGTAAGTAAGTTGCGGACAGGCAAGGCTCTATAGTTACTGGTGACAGGCCATTATTGGCCTGTGCCTAAATCTTGCATATAGCGCGGAGTTCTCGACTTATGGGCGCAAATATTGCATATTTGGGAGCTGTTTGAGGGCAGGTATTTGTGATGGATGACTGGGTGCATATAGATAAAGATCCCAAGCATGTAGCGCGTGAGCGCGAGCGTGCGCGGGAGCTTAGGAATTCGGGCTGGTGGAAGCAGCTGCTTTCGCGCGGTGTTTGTCATTACTGTGACAAGCAGGTGGGCGCGGCGGGGCTCACTATGGACCACGTAGTACCGGTTGCAAGGGGGGGTCGCAGTACCCGTGGCAATGTTGTGCCCTGCTGCAAGTCCTGTAATCAGTCGAAACGCTGCCTAACCCCCGCAGAGCAGATTCTGGCTGAGCTGGAGCGTGACGGGGAGCTTTGAATTCGTGCTTGCCATAGCGTGCTGTGATGAGACAATGCGGGCGCTTTTCGGGGTGCAGGAGAGCATTACTAAGTCCTGCTGACAGTTGAGTTTGTTTGAACATAAATGAAATGGAGAGAGAACGATGAGTGAAGTGAAGAGGGTTGGAATTCTAACTGCGGGCGGCTTAGCGCCATGTTTGAGTTCTGCGATCGGGTTTTTGATTGAGCGCTACAGCGAGGTGGCTCCGGATATTGAGATCATCTGCTATGCTGGCGGATATAAGGGCTTACTTCTGGGAGAGAGCATTAAGGTTACCCCGCAGATGCGTCAGAATATTGCGGTATTACAGCAGCATGGCGGCAGCCCGATCGGTAACAGCCGGGTTAAGCTCACAAACAAAGAAGATTGCTGGAAGCGTGGTCTCTGCGAGCAGGGCTCAGACCCGCAAAAGGTTGCTGCAGATCAGCTTACGCGCGATGGCGTGGATGTTCTGCACACAATCGGCGGCGATGACACCAATATTGCGGCCGCCGATCTGGCAGCTTACCTCAAGCGCCACGATTATTCGCTTACGGTTGTCGGCATGCCCAAGACTATCGATAATGACGTTATTCCGATTCGCCAGACATTGGGGGCATGGACGGCTGCAGAGCAGGGCGCGCTTTATTTCCAGAACGTGGTTTCGGAGCACAGCGCAAACCCGCGCATGCTTATTGTACATGAGGTGATGGGGCGTAACTGCGGCTGGCTGACAGCGGCAACGGCTGCGGAGTACCGTAATCTGCTGGATCAGCACGGCTGGCTGCCTGAGTTGGGGCTGTCGCGTATGCGTCGCGAAGTGCATGGTGTTTTTATTCCTGAGATGAGTTTTGATATAGATGCCGAAAGTGCCCGTTTGCGCAAGGTGATGGATGAGCATGACGGCGTGAACATCTTTATCTCTGAAGGCGCCGGTGTAGATACTATCGTGAAGCAGATGGAGGAGCGCGGTGAGGAGGTACCTACCGATGCCTTTGGCCATTACAAGCTCGATGCTGTGAACCCCGGTAAGTGGTTTGGCGAGCAGTTCGCCGAGATGCTTGGCGCGGAAAAGGTCCTGGTGCAGAAGAGCGGCTACTTCAGTCGTGCGGCCGCAGCCAATGAAAAGGATCGCGAATTGATTAAGCGTTGTGCTGTAAAGGCGGTTGAATGCGCATTTGCCGGAATGGGCGGTGTTATGGGTGAAGATGAAGCCCAGGCCGACGAGTTGCGTGCGATCGAGTTTGAGCGCATCAAGGGTGGTAAGCCTTTCGATATTGATTCCCCGTGGTTCGAGGAGCTGCTTGCAGCGATAAATATGCCCAAGGGTGCCAGGGTTGAAGTGGAGCATTAGGCTGGTGTATGGCGAAAGAGCCCGTATATTTTATCATCGGTGAGGATGAGTTCCGTGTGAACGGTCGCGCGCGGGAGCTGGTTAATGAACTGGTTCCCGAGGCCGACAGGGCATTGGGTCTCGAGACTATTGATGGTGCTGTGGATAATGAAGATGATTCGGTAGCAGCGTTGCGCCAGACTCTTGAGGCCATCCAGACACTGGGTTTCTTCGGTGGCGGTAAAACTGTATGGCTGCGCGATGCCGCCTTTTTCGGTTTAAACCGGGCGTCCTCCTCGGATTCTGTCAAATCGCTGGTTAAAGCGCTGGCGGAGCTGGTGAAATCGGGGCTGCCCGAGGGGCAGAAGCTGATTATCAGCTCTGCCAAGGTGCTTAAAACCGGTTCTCTGTATAAGGCGGTAAAGGCTAATGGGGAGCTGTTCGAATATGCCTCTTCAGCCAAGCCGTACGAGATGGAGAAACTGGCGGCAGAGCGGGTGAATGAGGAGGCCGTGCGTGTAGGGCTTAAGTTCAGCGAGGGTGCCCGCCAGGCATTTCTGGCAAAGGTGGGCTTTGACTCGCGCCTGATTTCATCGGAAATGGAGAAGCTCTGCTGTTACAAGGGTGAGGAGACGCAGGTTTCTCAGGAGGATGTTGCCGCGATAACCAGCACCGGCCGCGATGCCGTTCCCTGGGATCTGCCGGATGCATTCGGGGCGAGGGATCTGCCCAAGGCGCTGGCAGTTTTAAGTCAGCTCTTATTTCAGCGCGAAAGTGGGGTTCGCCTGGTACTGACCCTTTCATCCCGAATAAGCGATCTTTCGATTATGCGCGAGGCGATGGATAAGCGCTGGGTATCGGTCTCTTTCGGGCGCTATACAAATGTGAACTGGAGTTCGGGATCGGAGATAGATGCAGTTATGGGGTCGCTCGAGAAAGACCCGCGCAAGATACACAGTTTTCGTCAGGGACTGTTGGCGCAACAGGCAAAACAGTTTTCAATGGCGGAGCTGAAACGGGCCAGATATTATGTGCTTCAGGCGCATGAGACGCTGGTTTCTGAGACTGTGCCGGCACAGAATATACTCGAGTTGCTATTGTTACGATTGCTGCCCGGCGGCGGCGCACGTTAGAGCGGCTGAGTCTCTATCGTCAAATGGCGTGATATCCATTTGAGTTAATGAGCTCTGCCGATGTAAATGGTTCCTGATTAATCAAGCTGGAGAGATTAATGATCAAGCAGCATAATCGTCCGCGAATATTCACTTTGTGTTGTCTCGTTATCGCCTTGTTTGCCATGTTGGCGTACGGCGCCCTCAACATCTGTCCCAAATGTGGATACGAGAATGCATCAGGGGTAACAAAATGTACGCACTGCGCAGCCCAGTATGCACTTTCGCCCGATAAGGAAAAAATTCCTGAAAAAACTGTTAACAACGCACCTGAGATGGTTAAAAGTTCAGATAAAGATGCTTATCCAATGCCTGCATTGGAGGTTGAAAATGAAATAAAGCGTGCCTCTGATGCGTTTAAGAGGGAGAAGCCTATGTTGGCGTGCCTTTATGTACTTAATGCCTTGGCAATGGTGGAACTGGTAGACCCCGCCGAACGCGATCCCAAATGGGGTGAACCGTTGGTTAAGAATCTTGCGCTTATCGAAAAGCGTATACATGAAGCGCGTGAGGTATGTCCGATCTGTAAAGGAAGCGGCCGCAAGAAGATTGAATCGATCGGGATCGGGGGAACGCGTACAACGCGAGAATCCAGCGTTTCGAAATGCGAGCGGTGTGGCGGCAAGGGACGTGTAAACCGTATGCAGTCATTGAATAAAATCAAAATTCTTATGGGGCAGAGCCAGACCGAATATGAGCGATTGCAGCGGGCAACGGGTCGGGTTGAGGAGGGTAAAGGCTGGATACCTGCGGCTGTTGCCGCGAAGCTCACACTGCGGCAGCGCGTAGGTGTGCGGCGGATGATGGCACCGCCCTGCACGGAATGCCTGGGGATCGGTCGTTCGAGTTGTGCGGCATGTGATGGGGCGTCGGTAGAGACGTGTCGGGCCCGTTGCGATAACGGATTGGTTGAGCCCTCTGAAACAGAGGCAAAAACAAGGCGTTTAGGGGAATCTGACGATCGCAGGGTGCGATGCAAAGCGTGCAATGGTATGGGCGAGGTCGCATGTAGCAAATGCCGCAGTATGGGCGGTGAACTTTGTGATGAATGTGAGGGCTCGGGCAAGGCTGATCGATGTTCCAGATGTGGTGGCACGGGGATTGCTGATTGTCGTAAATGTCGTGGTTCCGGCATATACAAGGATGAGGAATGTGCTGCCTGTGAAGGGGTAGGGGAGATCTTTTGTACCGGATGCCGTGGTTGTGGAAAGCGTGTAAGGTAGTGTTTAGCCCCAATATTTAGATGTATTAGGGTTGTTGCAGTGTCAGATTGATGAAAGATACCAACATAGATGGCTATGAGATAAAGCGACGTCTGGGCGTTGGCGGAATGGCCACTGTCTGGCTTGCCCGGCAGTGTTCGCTGGATCGCATGGTTGCTATCAAGATCCTCGGTAAATCTCTGGCGTCGGATGCAGAAGATGTTGCGCGTTTCGGTATTGAGGCCCGCGTTGCTGCTCGACTGAAGCATCCCGGAATTGTACAGGTTATTGATGCTGGGGCTCAGGATGACACCTATTACTTCGTTATGGAGTATATCGACGGCTACACCGTTGGTGACTGGTGCAGGCGTAAAGGCCGCCTTTCGGAGTCGAATACCCTTGATGTGGCTGAATGTGTTGCCGATGCGCTCGGTTATGCCTGGGATCTGGACAAGGTGGTGCATTGCGATATCAAGCCCGACAATGTAATGGTCGATGCTGATGGTACGGTCAAGGTAATGGATTTGGGATTGGCCCGCACGCTGATAAGGATGCATGCCATCCTGCCGCAGGATGAGGTGATGGGGACGCCGGCCTATATGTCGCCTGAGCAGGCCATGGGGGACGAAGATCTTGATTTCCGTGCCGATATTTATTCGCTTGGTGCGATGCTCTACCACGTGCTGACAGGCCGGATGCTTTTTCAGGATGTCGCGGAAGATGATGTTATGGATAAGCACATCAGTGGTGATGATCTGGATATCTGTGAGCATAACAGGTCAATTTCGGGTCCTATTTCCTATCTGATTGAGAAGATGCTGGCAAAGTCTCCGGCCGATCGGCATGCTTCCTGGGCTGAGGTCTCCCGCGATCTTGCGCGTGTCCGTATGGGCCGGATGCCTGCAGGTGATAGTCTGCCTCTCGGACGCAGCACAATTCAGCGCAGCGATGCCCGCCCCAAAACCAAGAGTATCCGGCCGGTTTTGCGCATGGCCCGCGATGTGGTTCTGCGCAGAGGGTTGAAGATTCCCGGCTCCGCGCAGGGCAATCCATACCGGTACGCGGCGGGTATACTGGTGATTCTGCTTATTCTGCTTCTCTCGGCAGCGGCGTTTATACATATCTTCGGTGGTGGCGGAGAGGAGAAGCAAACGCCCCCGGTTGCCATTCCGTATGTTGAAGAAACGAATAATGTGGCGGATGCGAATGCTGCCGCTAATTCAACAAACGCAGTCGTGACTGCATCGGTTGACACTAATCGCGCCGAAACTTCCACTGATACTCTGACGGAAGCCGAGAAATATGAAATGGCGGCATCTCAGGCGTATCAGGATGCGGTGCAGTATGAAAATGACAACCCGAGGCATGTTGTCGGGGCCATTGAGAAGTACGAGCATGTAATGAATACCTATATTGAGTCCGATATGGCCGAGAAGGCGGCGGTTTCTCTCGGGCGCCTTAAAGCGAAGCAGAAACGTTTCTCGCAACGACGCCTTGCGGAGTTGAAAGCAGAGGCCGATGCTCTGGTGCGTGCCAATAAAGTGGAGGAGGCCCTGCTTCTGCTGCGTGAATATAAAGGCCCGATGGCCAGACATACCAAGACTAGGCGCGAGGAGATGGCATCTCAGATAGAGGAAGAGCAGCGTATTTGGCGGGAATACCTCAATGCTGTTGTTCTGAGAGCGGCTGAATCTCTTTATGTCGGCAATGCCGCTAAAGCCTCGCAAAGGCTGCATGATGCGGAGAAAGATCGCCCGGAATTGTTGCTGTGTGCGGAGTACATCGAAGTTGAAAATCTGATTAATGGTTATTCAAAGGTCGATGAAATAGTTCTGAAATCTCTCAAAGCGGATGTGGGTAAGGTGGTGGAGCTGCAGCTTGATGGCGGGACCCGGTTGAATGGCAAGCTGATGTTGGTATCGGAAGAGAATCTGGTGCTTGGGCGTCTGGATTCCTCCGCCCAGATGTATATCGCATTATCGCGCCTGTCATGGCGGGAGTGTCTTAAGCGTATACCGGAAGATCAGGCGCAGGTTATTACCATTTGTAAAGCGCTGGTGGCGTTGCGTGAAAAGAATGAATTCATAGCACGAGAGCTGTTAAAAGGTATTCCGCAATCTCTTGCAGAGTCTCTGTTGATAGTCATGGAGAGAGAGAAATAGAAACTCAAATTCTCTCTTCCACCCTCTATGGTGGTGGGGTATCTGTGATCATTTATGGATTAATCATGAGAAACATATTGCCGGGACAATAATACGCATGAACCCTTCTGCTGCCGTGTGCGTTTATTTGTAACTGAGTAGCCCACATATTGAAGATTTGAATATTGGAGTGAATATGAGACTCTTTCGGATTTTTGCCTGTTTTTGTTTGCTAACACCTGTACTTTTCGCCGAAGAATCTGCAACGAAACCGGAGGTAGAAAGCAGCTCTTCCGAGATAGTTGTGCTTGCGACTCGCGGCTTAGAGGAGTCGGTCGAGGCCCCTTACGCGATGGGTGTGTTGTCGACCGAAGAGATGCGCATGGAGGTCCCCGTCAGAACGGTGCCGGAGGCTCTCAGGTTTCAACCCGGTGTGAT
>CAZAKU010000308.1:0-3655 GCA_964485765.1 uncultured Lentisphaerales bacterium | reverse complement strand
CAAGACATGGCGGCAACAATTGACGCACTTGTCGCGGCATAAAAAGCAAAGCTCGAAGCCGAAACCGACTCACGACTCGCATCTCAAACGCAACAACCCCTCCGGCCTCGCAGAGGTGGCCCCGTTGGCGCCATTTCGGTGCCCGAGTCCCCGAGGGATGGAAAAACGGATCGTCAGAGTGCCACGGATGGTGCCGCGCAGCGGAAGTCGGTGCATAGGTATGCCCGGCTTTCGCTGGAAGGCAGTTGCGCAGCGAAGCAAGCAACTCCGAATGCCAGTGGCATTCGGACCATACGGCGTGCTCTGGCGGTTCGTTTTTCCAAGAAATGGCGGCAACAGCAACGTGCACCACAACAAGCAACCCACGCAAAGCACTCCCCAACAAGCAATCCACGCAACCCACGACCCAACAAGCAACCCACTCCCCAATGCAACCCCCAACACCCCTACCGCCCCAACTCCAGATTAGGCATCACATCCAGCGCAAAAGCAGCCTCTCCCCTCACTCCCTGCCCTGCACCCGCAAGCCCCGCAATCATCGCAGCATTATCCCCGCAGAACCGCGGCTCAGCAAGCAGCAGAGGCACACCCCGCCTCTCCGCCAAACGCCCCAGTTCCTCCCTCAAACGGCTATTAAGCGAGACCCCTCCGCCCGCGGCCAAAGCATCCATACCCCCCGCATCAAGAGCACGATCACAACGCTTCACCAGGGCCTGCACAATCGCCTCCTGGTAACTGGCCGCGATACGAACAACATCCTCATCTCCCTGCAGCGGATTCTCACGAAGATAATACATAAGCGAGGTCTTAAGTCCGCTGAAACTCCAGCAGAGCGATGCATCCATACCCATCAGAGCGGGATTGCCCGGTTTTGGCCTTCCCTGCGGAAACTGAACGGCATCGGTAGGCTGCCCGCGGGTAATACGGTCGATTACAGGCCCGCCGGGATACCCAAGATCAAGAAGCTGGGCAGCCTTATCGAAAGCCTCGCCCGCCGCGTCATCAATAGTCTCGCCGCAGATGCTGTAATCACCAATTCTGTTACAACGAATCAGGGCGGTGTGTCCGCCCGACACTACCAGCGCCAGAATCGGGCCAACATCCTCCGGCCGGGGAGCGGCATCGCCTATAAAAACAGAATATAGATGGGCCTCAATATGATTCACAGCCACCAGTTCACATCCCAGCCGCATTGCCAGACCTTTTCCGGCTGAAAATCCGATCATAAGCGAACTTGCCAGCCCGGGACCATATGTCGCCGCCACCGCATCTATATCATCCCACTCCATTGCGGCATCATCCAGCGCCTGCCTGATCACACCGGGCAGGATCTCTACATGACAGCGTGAAGCTATCTCCGGCACTACTCCACCGTAGGGCCCGTGCAGATCAACCTGGCTGAATACCACATTCGAGATCACATCATGCCCGTCGCGGACAATCGCGGCCGCCGTTTCATCACAGGAAGTTTCAATCCCCAGAACTATCATAACTAAAACCCCTGCCCGCGATTTTTCAACACCCGCAAAGCTGTCAAAACATCCAGCGCCCGATCAAGGACCCGATCGCTGACATCATCAAGATCCTTTCTCTCACTCTCAGGATACACGCCCGGCTGCTCCTCATAAGCTCTCTTCAGCTGCACATCACGCCAGTCACTTCCAGAAACGGTCAGCTTTATATCCGGCTCGATTCCCTTACCGTGGATCATACGTTCACTCGGAGTAAAATAATGAGCCATGGTGATGCGGATAGCACATTCCGGATTGCTTCGCATGCGCATTATCGTCTGAACCGAAGCCTTTCCGAAGCTTGTATCGCCCACAACAACGGCTCTGTTATGATCCTGCAACGACCCTGCAACGATCTCCGATGCACTGGCGCTGCCTCCATTTATCAAGACCACTACATCCAGATCGGTGAGGTGTAATTGACCCTCTGCCTTGAGAGGAACATCCGTTGGTTCACCGCCGCGACCGCGTGTGGTAACTATCAGGGCATCCTTCGGCAGCAGACATTGTGCAACCTGAACAGCACTGACGAGCAGGCCCCCGGGGTTATTGCGCAGGTCCAGCACGAGAGAGCTCATCCCCTCTGCCTGAAGTTTAAGAAGGGCCTCTATGAACAGATTGCCGCTGGGCCTGTCGAACTGCACGATACGAATATACCCCGTATTCGCATTCAGCATTTTGACACCTAATATACTCGGTATCTTTATGTCATCGCGTACCATAGTAACATCGAAGAGATCCTCTTCACCTTTGCGCTGAATTGTGAGGGTTACCTCCTCTCCCTTCTCTCCCCGCATCAGTTTCAGTGCGTCCTTCAAGCTCATCCCTATCGCCCGTTTCCCGCTTATCTTTACTATGCGGTCTCCCGCCATTAGCCCGGCCCGAAAAGCGGGGGAACCCTCAAGCGGTGCAATAACAGTCAATATCCGGTCACGAACACCTACCCTAATCCCGATCCCGCCGAACTTACCCTCGGTATCTTCATACATCCCTTTGAGCGCCTCGGGATCAAGAAAGCTGCTATGCGGATCAAGATTCTCCATCATGCCATCCAGAGCGCCATACACGATCTCCTTATAGCTCTTCTCCTCAACGTAATGCCTGCGCACCATCAGCAGGGCCTCGGTCAATACGGCCAGATCGTCATAAGCGCTGTCACGCGGGTCAGCCACCTTCGGCAGATCGTCAGGGAGCGCATTCACAGCGTTGGTTGCTGCCCCGGCATACAGCGAACAGACGCCAACAAGCAAACAAACAGATAACCCGGTCACATTCTTTAAATTCCGAAACATCTTCCATCTCCAATAATCATTCGCTTCAGATCCTCTTCAGCCGCAGATACCGTACGTTAAACATTAACGAATGTACAGAGCTTGACGCCGAAGCCAATAAACAACGACAATAACGGCATGACACACCCCTCGCAAGAGAAAGAGAACGAGATGCACGTGCTGGCCGCTGAAATAAAGCGCATTGCCACAGATATCGGCTATAGCCACTGCGGCTTCACCTCTGCCGACCCCTTTGAGCAGTACGCGACCGAGACCACCCGCAGAGCAGAGCTCTTCCCCGATGTCGCCGAGCGCTACAATCGGCTGTCGAAGCGCGCCGACCCCCGCGGGACGGCCCCCTGGGCCAACTCCATCATTGTATGCATTCGCGGTTTCGCCAAATACAAGCTTCCGCCGCAGCCCCTGGGTCACATAGCCCGCAACTATCTCTGCGACCGCCGCACCCCCCTCTGCCCCGATTATGCAATGCCGAAGACGATGACCCGGGCGCTGAAGGCGCTCGGGATGAAGGCAAAACGCGGCGGGGTTCCCGACCGCGCCGCCGCGGTGCGCGCCGGGGTGGCTGCTATAGGGCGCAACAGCATGGCCTACTCCCCGGGTTGCGGATCATGGATAAACATCGAGACATGGCGTGTAAGCGCCCTGCTTCCAGAGGGGACACCGCTCCCCCTTCCCTGTCCCGCAGAATGCAGACGCTGCATCGACGGCTGTCCCACAGGCGCTATTGAGCGCCCCTACTGCATGCGGATGGACAAATGCGCGGCCTATCTAAGCTACGATGCCACCGAACCGCGCAGCGACGAACAGATGAAGCGTATGTCGCCCTGGATCTACGGGTGCGACAGATGCCAG
>CAZAKU010000307.1:0-3314 GCA_964485765.1 uncultured Lentisphaerales bacterium | reverse complement strand
CGCATATCACTCACAGATAGCGACCAAGCGCGTAAGATATCGATTGAGATGTAGAACCCAATCAATCAGCGACAATGTCCCACTTAGGTCTTTGCCAGGTGTTGCGGAAATTCGACTCATCCGATATCCAGGCATCGCCCCTCTTCTCACTCGAATCTACAAACGCCACGAAATCAAGTTGCGTACTCTCCTTGCCAGCCTCCTCCGCATATTTCTGGGCAATCATATTGGCTGGCAGCAACAAACGGCCGCTGACAACAGTAGGCATGAGATCAACACCTTCAACATCTGTGTATGCTTTCGCAACCAGCTCTGAACAGACCATGGCGCCATCTGTTGCAAAGTCAAAATTATAATCGTATGGTTTATCGACATGCGAAAGGGCGGCGGATATTGCACGTAGCTTGCCCTCTTTAGATGCCCTTGGGCGTAGAATAGCCAGATAATCAGCATTTGCACTCATCTCGAAGGAGTTAAGAATTACGCCATTGCGGTTTGCCTCCACGACCCGGATACTGTGTCCATCTTCAGCCTTTAAAGAGAGACGACCAGCCACAACCGGAGCCATTTTCACGATCTCTTCATCTACATCGCGGCCGAACATAGCCCTTCGTTCCTCTCGTGTACCAACATATAAGGCAGCGTGCGGCCAGAAGCCCGGGATCCCAATATTTGTTGCATGCCAACTGCGCCGCTCAAGCAGAATATCACCGGGACAACACTTAACCCGGGCGGCATCAAGCAGATCACCACTAATAAGGTATGGACGATCAGTGACCCTCAGAAGGCTCATACGTACAGCAACGCCCTTCTGTATAGGTGCAAAGATCCGAGATACACGGCGCTCCAGCACATCAAGCGAATGATCATAATAGATCGCCAGATCACGCCCCTGCGCAGCAACAACAGCACCGTAATCATCTGCAAGTGATTGCCACAGGTCGCCGTACTCTCCCTGACAATCTATAAAGGAAACTTTATATGTTGCTCCGGCATGAAGACGCAGCAGCGAATCGGGGTGTACCAGTCGGCCACGGACACTGAGAAAACTATCTGCCGGAACACCGTGCTCAGGGGCCGCCTCGTTCAAAAAAGTTTCCAGGAAAGGACGGTTATCAACTATCGCGGAGAGCTCCTGAAACATGCGTAATTGCGTCACAAAGGCACCGTAAGCCAACATAAAGGCCTTATCATGTAACTCAGCATCATCTACAAGATAGAAAGCTCTGTAACGAAGCATAAGTGCGTCCAACTCAAGGCTGGAGGTCAACACGCTGGACCAAAAGCTCCTCAGCATAGCCCTGTCGGTCGTAGAAAGCTCCCTTACACTCCGATTGCTCAGAGGCGACGACGACGCTACACGCAAAAGATCCGACACATTTGCCCGCATAGAATACAGCGATGCTATATCCTCTTTCACCATCTCCCGGCATTCATCATCACCTAAATGGAGCAGAACCGTGTCATTATCGGGGGTAAGCACATCAACCACATGAACACCCAGGAAAAGAAGAACTGCTGCAACGGCATGCCACCTGAAGTGCCATAACCGATGGCTAAGACGTTTACGCCCCTCCTGCATATGCCTTCGCCTTCTCCATGCAGCAAACAGCAGAGGAAGCGTGCTGGTTATCATGCAGCAGAGCATTACCATTCTGTGGTAAGGGAACCCAAAGCGCAGGAAAAGCGACACCATCCCCAGCAACATCAATATGTGGCTTATAATAAACGCTTTTATAACTCCGCGCATACAACTACCCCGGAAAGAGTGACCTTATGTAAAAGCTATCAGATGAAACGATCTGTCTGTATAAGCACATCATGAATCAATCCATGCCTCTGCCAGGCAGCTCGGTATTAAGAGCAGTACCTGCTCGTTCAAGATAATCAAGTGTGTAGTGCAATCCTCGACTCTCCTGTCTGGAAACCGCTGAACGAATTATCAATTCAGCAACATCCGAAATATTTCGCAGTTCAAGGGTGTCCGCAGTTACCAGATAATCGAAGTAATACTCACTTATTTCACGACGCAGGTTACGTATCCTTTGCAGCGCTCTCTCAAGGCGCTTGTTTGTCCGTACGATCCCCACATAATCCCACATACTGGTACGCACTTCGTTCCAGTTATGCTCTACAACAACAGCTTCATCACTGGGAACCGCATCGCCATATCGCCATGGAGGGATTGTTATCTCACGAAACTTATCCGGCACCGTCTGCTTAACAATGTTATTAGCCATTGCGTGGGCACAAACCAGCGCCTCTAACAGAGAATTACTGGCCAAACGGTTTGCACCATGCAGGCCGGTGCACGCCACCTCCCCTACAGCAAGTAACCCGGGCAACCCTGTCACGCCATCGACGCCAGCCTTAACACCGCCGCAGAAGTAATGCGCGGCAGGCACCACAGGAATCAAATCAGTAGCCATATCAACGCCGAAACTGAGGCATTTTTCGTAAATATTAGGAAAGCGCTTTTTCAGGAAATCACGAGAGCAGTGTCTAATATCAAGACAGACGTAAGGTGCACCACTCGACTTCATCTCAGTATCGATAGCACGTGCAACAATATCTCTGGGTGCCAGAGATTTACGTTTATCGTAGCGGGACATGAAGGGACGTCCGTGAATATCCACCAGCTCGGCGCCTTCACCGCGCACCGCTTCACTTATAAGAAAGCTCTTGGCATCAGGATGATACAGGCATGTAGGGTGAAACTGAATGAGCTCCATATTCATAACGGGAGCTCCGGCACGCCAGGCAATAGCAACCCCGTCGCTGGTCGCAACATCAGGATTACTTGTATAGAGGTAAACCTTGCCTCCGCCGCCTGACGCCATTACAACCCATGGAGAGCGAACAGCAAATATCGCACCTGTGCGCCGTTCAAGAAGATATGCCCCAATACAGCGGTTCTCCCCCTCAAAGCCAAGCCAGCGTGATGTAACCAGATCAATCACCATCACATGCTCAAGCATGGTTACATTCGGCGTGGCTCGTACCTTGCGCAAAAGCACCGACTCAATCTCACTGCCGGTAACGTCGCCACAGTGCAGCACTCGCCTTTTTGAGTGGCCACCCTCTTTGCCCAGATCATATTCACTGGTGTTGTCACTGCGCTCTGTAAATTTAATACCTAGAGATTCAAGCTCAGATATGCGTACAGGGCCCTCTTCAACAATCCTCTGTACAACACTCTCGTCGCATAACCCGGCACCTGCGTCAAGTGTGTCATCCACATGCCCGCCAAAGCTGTAGTCCGGGTCTACGACGCACGCTATCCCTCCCTGAGCATAATTGGTATTACTCTCGCT
>CAZAKU010000306.1:0-4091 GCA_964485765.1 uncultured Lentisphaerales bacterium | reverse complement strand
ACACAGACCTCTGCCTGACCAACAGCAACGAATCATGGATCATCCTGTACGAAGTTAATAATCGTCCCGTGGTTGCCGAACGCAGATTAGGAAAAGGCACCATAGTTATAACGACTTTGAGTTACGTTTTCTCAAACGAGGCACTGCGAAACGATTGCTATCCGCGATTCCTGGCATGGGTGGCCGGACCCAACCCCAACGCAATCTTCGATGAATGGCACTTCGGCATAGAGCCGCGTAGAGGAATCGCTGTACTCGCCCGCGAATACGGGCTCACTGGCGGAGTAGTATTATTCCTGCTGTTAGCTGTTCTTTATGTTTGGAAACAGAGTATGCCTTTGTCAATTCCCCCCGATGAATCACCCCATTCGCAGGCAGCTGCAGGATACAGTGCTCATTCAGGATTCATCAACTTACTTATGCGCAGCATCTCACCGAATATGCTACTGAAAACATGCCTGCAGCACTGGAGTAAAAGCACCCGGCACACATTCCCCCCTGACAGCGCTGTCGAGGATGAGATAAATGATTTTGCAGAGAAACTAGCAAAAACACGCAAGCCAAACCCTAAAGACCTCGTCGATGCATATAACGGCATCGTTCGTCGTCTTAACGACAAGAACAAATCAACCCCGAAAGAATCATGAACCTAACCCAACTTCACGATCTGATTGAATCCGCACGAAACGAAATCGGCAAGGTAATCATAGGACAGACACGACCTATTGATTTTGCGCTGATAACAATACTAACGCGCAGTCATGCCCTTCTTGAAGGCGTTCCGGGTGTTGCCAAAACCCTACTGGTAAGAACCATCGGGAAGGTACTGGGAGCACCATCGCAAAGAATCCAGTTCACCCCCGACCTAATGCCGGCCGACATTATAGGCACCAACGTCTATGACCTCAACAAGGGTTTGTTCAACCTGATTCGCGGGCCGGTTTTCACCTCTTTTCTGCTTGCTGATGAGATAAATCGCGCACCGGCAAAAACCCAGTCGGCCCTGTTGCAGGCAATGCAGGAACGCCGCGTCTCCATCGACCGCGACACCCATCAGCTACCGGATGACTTCACCGTTTTTGCCACACAGAACCCAATAGAGTACGAAGGGACCTACCCTCTTCCTGAGGCACAAAAAGACCGTTTTCTGCTGAAGATCCCTATGTCATGCCCGGAACGCGACGACGAACTGGTACTCGCACAGCGTATGCTCGGCAGTGACGCTCCGGAACGTGTGCTCAGCTCCGGTTCTTTAAACACTATTCTGGAACAGGGGCACCTAAATGATGCACGCGAGGCACTGGAGCTAATAACCATCCGCGATGACATAGTAGGTTATATAGTTGACGTCGTACGCAAGACACGCACATCTCCGCAGATTCTGGTTGGTGCCGGACCTCGCGCCACACAGGCATTACTGCTGGCATCACGCGCAATTGCCGCTATTAATGGACGTGACTTTGTTATACCCGAAGATGTTCACGATCTGGCCGTAGCCGTACTCGGACACCGCATTGTACTTCGCCCTGAATTCGAAATTGAAGGGACAACGGTGGAAGAGGTAATCAACCGAACCCTGCATGAAATTACTGTTCCACGTTAATCTGAATCGTTATGTTACCTAACAACAGACTTCTAATATGGGCAGCACTGCTTGTGCCCATCGGCTTGATCTCAGGAGTAATCCCTGAAATTGGTTCGGTAATACTGTTTCTGGCTGCCGCAGTACTGGCAGGAATAGCCCTGCTGGATGCTGCACTGGGGGCCAAATCCATACGATGCGTAAGCATCACAATACCGGAGACTATACGCTTTACCCGCGCAAAAGAGGGCAGCATAACCATCAACATCAGCTGCTCCGGGAAATTTAGCCGCCCAATCTCCCTTGCACTGGGGCTGCCGGACTCTTTTGAAAACAAGAGTGACGTTCTATCGTTCCATATACCGCAAAACAGCGACAACAGCCAAACCGAGTTCCCCACCACCCCCTGCGAACGCGGACAATTCCTACTGACTGCCGTAAGCATACAATCACCATCTCCTCTAGGGTTCTGGTTTAATCGCAGGATGTTCCGGATATGCACAGAGATCCGGGTCTACCCCAACCTGATACAGGAATGCGGACATAAAGCTGCAAATCTACTTATTCATCGTTCACTGGGATCATCTCCATTTCGACAGATAGGACAGGGACGTGAATTCGAAAAATTGCGCGATTATCAGCCTGGCGACAGTTATGGCGATATCCATTGGAAGGCCACCGCCAAGCGACACCACCCGGTAACCAAACTTTTCCAGGTCGAGCGAACACAGGAGGTTATGGCCGTTATGGACACCTCACGCCTGAGCGCCATGCGACCGGAGCCCGATGCCCCCCGCATCATTGAGCGCTACCTTGCGGCAACACTTGTACTGGCACAGGCTGCAAGAAAACAGGGAGACCGCTTCGGTGCAATCCTGTTCCGCGACCGAGTCACTCAGTTCATCCCCCCAGGTGGAGGTATACGCCACTACGATACATGCCGGGATGCGATATTTTCGGAGGTACCCTCTGACGTATCCCCCGATTTCAACGAACTCTTTATATTCCTGCGCACACGACTCAAACGCCGAACACTGCTTATCATCTTTACATCACTGGAAGATCCCATGCTGGCAAAACGCTTCACTGAAGGGGTCAAGCTGATATCGAGCCAACACCTTGTGCTTGTCATGAACACTTCCAGACCCGGACTGCAGCCGCTTTTCAGCGCCCCTGCCGCATCGCCGGATGAGATATATGAGCATCTTTCCAACCATTATTTCTGGGAACGCAAACGCAGCCTGTATCGAGATCTGAAGCAACGCAATGTTGAATTCATCGACTGTCAGGCACCCGACCTCGCAGCTGACGTCATCTCGCGCTACATGAAAATAAAATCCCGGCAGCAGCTATGATTATTGATCTACGAAAATTCATCGACACTTCTCAGCCCCGCTGGCGGGAACTGGAGGAATTGCTCAATGAAATCCAGAGCAACAGCCGCGCAAAGTTGACTCCCGAACAGGCATTCCGTCTTTACGAACTTTACGAATACGCTCTATCCGACACAGCCGCTATATCTACATTCGCGGCAGAACAAAGCACTCACGACTACCTATCACAGCTTACATCTCGTGCCTATGCCGAGATTCATGAAACGCGGAGTCAACGCTACCGAACCCCGTTTCGCCCTCTTCACTGGCTAAAGAATACTTTACCAAGCACCTTCAGGAAGCATATACGCGCCTTCAGACTTTCTCTTATCATCACGGTTGTCGGCAGTATCATTGGAGGTGCTGCTGTCGCATTAGATCCCTCTGCGAAGGAGGTCATTATGCCGTTCCACAACCTCCTGGGAGATCCTTCAGAACGAGTTTCACAAGAGGAATCCAGAGGAGGGGAAAGTGACTACCTGCAGGGCCGCAAGGCTCATGGAAGTGCATGGTACATGACCCACAACACACGCGTCTCAATATTCACTCTCGGGCTCGGAGTCACCTACGGCATAGGCACAGTGATCACTCTTTTTTATAATGGCATTATACTGGGGGCCGTTGCTGCCGATTATCTTCTGGCCGGAGAAGGAGTCTTTCTTATTGGTTGGCTGCTGCCTCACGGATCTGTCGAAATACCGGCGATCATTATCGCAGGTCAGGCCGGGTTCATCCTTGCCGGTGCACTGATAGGATTCCGGAAGCGTCAAACTATAGGACTGAGGGTGCGCAAGTGCCTTCCCGACGTTGTCACGCTGGCAGGAGGTTTCACAATCCTGCTAATCTGGGCCGGTATAATAGAGGCGTTCTTCTCTCAATATCATGCCCCGATTCTGCCCTACAGCGTTAAAATAACATTTGGCGCTATACAACTACTGCTGCTTGTACTCTATCTTACGTTTTCCGGGCGCACCCGTCCTTCGCAACCCGGGGAGGATAACTGACGTAATGAAAAGCTGGGAACAGAACCTTACAATCCGCACACCGGACGGCGTTTACTTTTCATACACCCTCAGTTCCCAACTGAGCCGGCTGATGGCCGTTCTGATTGACTGGCTGTGCATCATCGTCATCTC
>CAZAKU010000305.1:0-2518 GCA_964485765.1 uncultured Lentisphaerales bacterium | reverse complement strand
CTCTGCATCGCCGAAGTAGCTTATAGATTTTTGAACATTCCAGAGGCTGTCCCCCGCATATTTTTCCGAATATAACTCAAGGATTCGATCAAGAGGCAAGGTTTGGAGGATCTCCGCGCAGTCCCAGAAGTCCTTCTTGCTTCCCCTGTTGGCGATGGCATTCAGTTTCATTGCAGCCATATCGGCAATGGATGCCAAACGAATTCCATCAATGACGTCGATAGCTCTTAGCAGAGGGTAGCGATGGGCGATCAGATCAAGCTTGATATCATTGATCCACCCGCTAACGGAGTTCTCTGAAACTGCGGCCTCAATCATTCCGTACTGCTCCTTAAGCCGCTCGGAAAATGCCGCAGAATCAAAGGACTGATGGGTGAACAGGTCAATATCTATCGATTCTCGGTGAGCAAACCGAAGAGCGAGAGAGGTACCACCGACAAGGTAAAAATCGGTGAAGAATGGATCCTGCATCAGTGTCTGAAGCAGTTCCATCAGAGCCTGAGATACGGCGTCCCGGTGAAGCGTCATCGGTCCCACGTCCCTGAGTTATGACGAAATGCCCTGAACTGTTCACAAGGCAGATTGAACTGGTTGGCGAAGAAAGCAATTGTTTTTTTGCTCAGAGAGGATGCATTCAGAAGCGTATCACGTATGCGTTCTTCGTCATAATAGTGCCATACAGCCCTTACATCCGAGAGACTCCCGCGTTCCATAGTGCGAGAGATGATGAATGGGCTGTTATCTTCCGCATCCATAGTCGCAGGGTCGACGTCCCAGAAGAGCCTTTTTGAAAGGCGTTGTATGAATTCCTCTTTCGTCATAGTTCGCACTTTAGAGCATTGCACGACGTTTGGCGAGCCCTATAGACGCCGCAATAGGAGAATTTCCGGATAAGATTCTCGGTAGACGGATTGGAGAGGGGAAAAAGAAGATCGGCTATATCGAGCTTTTCGTGTCGCCATTTCCGAGGGGCCAGTGTTTTCCTGCCGGGCGTGAGTTCTGCAGGGCGGCGGCGACATATTTTTTAGCGCCGGCCACTGCATCAGGCAGAGATGCTCCACGCGCCAGCCAGGCGGCACAGGCTGAGGCGAAGGTGCAGCCGGTGCCATGTGTTTCCTGTGCGGCAACGGCGAGGCCTCTGAAACAGATCACCTCGCCATCCATGGAGAGTACATCTACGATCTCATCGGTTGCGGGGAGGTGCCCCCCTTTAAGAGCGCAGGCGCAACCGAAGCGTGATGAGAGCAGCAGAGCGGCTCTTTTCTGGGTATCGAGATCCACTATCTGCATACCATCCAGCAGGACCTCCGCCTCAGGCACATTGGGCGTCATTACAGTTGCAAGCGGCAGCAGCTCATTTGTCAGGGAGATTACCGCATCGTTACGAAGCAGGCTCGCACCGGAGGTCGCAACCATAACCGGGTCGACCACCAGGGCGATATCCTGATAATCAGCCAGGGAGTTTACAACCGCCTGCACGATCTCCGCCGAAAAGAGCATGCCTGTTTTAACTGCGGCAACGGGAAATGAGGAGAAGACGGCATCGATCTGTTTTCGAACCAGCTGCGCAGAGATAGCTTCCACGCCGAAAACTCCATCGGGATTCTGAGCTGTTACGCAGGTGATAGCGGTAGTGCCGAAGCACCCCAACGCCTGAATCGCCTTCAGATCTGCCTGAATACCGGCTCCGCCACCACTGTCGGAGCCGGCGATCGTGAGAACTACCGGCTGTGGCATATCTGTATGATTGGTCACTCCGAAGCTCCCGCCCGAATGCAGCATAACGGCTGAGTTCGGGCTGCATCTGGATCAGCTGGTACGGATCTGACCTGCCAGCGCAAGCATACGTGCCTCGACACTCTGTATCTCGGCAAATCCCTGCGAGCTGGCTGGGTTTAATCCGTCACTGGCCTCCATCGATGAATCCGCTTCATTGTATATAATTGCGGCGCAATCTGTGAGGCTGCGGAAAAGCACATTACCCTTGTACAGATCTACCGTAACGGTTGCTGATGCGGATTCGGCGAAAACGTCGATAGCGGCAAATGCGGCCCGGGTAACCGGGTCAAAATAGCGACCATCGTAAACCTGATCGGCGATCAGTTTAGAGAGCTCTCCGAACAGTTTATAGCTGCGGCGATCCATCGTTGCCTGGTAGACATTGGCAAGGCATTGGCTGAGAAGCTCCATTCCCGGACTCTCATAAACACCACGGCTCTTGGTTCCGATGATCCGATTTTCGAGTGCGTTCTTGAACCCGATACCGTTTCGTCCGCCAATCTCATTTACCTGCAGCATCGCCTGCAGAGCATCGACGGCCACGCCGTTGATCTCCACCGGGCGTGCTTTCTCGAAGCGTACTGTTACCGTCTCTGCCTTATCCGGGGCATCGGCGGGCCAGACACCCATTGTAGGAGTAACAATTGTGCAGGGAGTTTCGAGGCTTTCGAGATCCTCGGCCTCGTGCGACAATCCCGCCAAATTGGCATCGGTAGAGTAACGCTTTTTACCCCCGGGG
>CAZAKU010000304.1:0-2925 GCA_964485765.1 uncultured Lentisphaerales bacterium | reverse complement strand
AAATCGGAGTATGATTAGGATTACGATTACGACTGGGAGAGGGAGATCGGCTAATCCTCAATAAACCCGGCGTTAGCCAGCCGTTCCATCGTCACACCGCTACATTCATTGCGTCGGTTCAGAAGGCGCGCAACATACTTGCCAAGTATATCACTTTCAAGATTAACGGCACTGCCCTCTTTTCTCTCATGCAGACTTGTATGTGCCAGTGTAAAGGGGATTATATTTACTTCAACAAATTGCTCGCCAAAATCACTGACGGTAAGGCTGACACCATCCAGTGTGATAGAGCCCTTTATTACAGTACAACCCGCCAGCTCCTGTGAGCAGCGTATTCTGATAACGATATCATCGCCGCGCCGAGTAATAGAATCTACACTTCCGGTTTCATCTACGTGACCACTTACAATATGCCCACCAAAACGATCGCCCATACGCATAGCACGCTCGAGATTCAGCGCAGATCCGGCAGGTAAAGAGCCCAGAGTTGTTTTCTCAAGGGTTTCGGCCAGAACATCACACCAGAAGCGAGAACTATCGGAACCCGTAACAGTGAGGTAGGCGCCCTGAACAGCAACACTTTCACCATCCTCAAGCGACGTATCCCAACTATCATGCTCGATTACGAGCCGGGAGCCATTGCCCCTTGGTGTACGTTCACAGAGGTGACCAACCTTCTCAACTAATCCAGTAAACATCAGACAGAATCTCCATCGAACAAAAGTCGCAACATTACATCATCACCGACACGCCGTACCTCCGCAAACCTGCCCCGGCGAATTTTCTCCAGCGAGCTCCCCTCTCCTCCTGCAGCCGGCAGTGCGGCTCCGCCGAGAATACAGGGCGCGGAAAACACAACTACCTCATCTACTACGCCATCATCGAGCAGTACCCCGGCAAGTCCTGAGCCTCCTTCACAGAGAACTCGCATCCAACCGGCATCGCCCATACGACGCATAAGTTCAGCGCCGTCAAAATGCCCGTTGTGATTGAGATTCAGCAACCAGCAATCAGCTCCGGCATCCTTGAATTTTCGCCATACTGTCTCCGGGCAGTCTGATCCAACAACAACTGTCGTTTCATGCGAAAACCCATCCGTTAACAGCTGAGAGTCAAGCGGCAGCTTCCCATGGGGGTCAATAACCACACGCCGCCCTGTCCGAGCACCGCGAAGACGGCAGCGCAGTGACGGGTCATCGGCCAGGACAGTGCCTATCCCCACCATCACAGCATCGCTTGCACGACGCATACGTTGAACAGCACTTCGTGCCCTGCTTCCAGTTATCCACTGTGATGATCCCCCGGCATCCGCTATACGACCATCCAGTGTGCAACCCAGTTTCAAGGTTAGATAGGGACGTTTGCGAAGCATCAGAGAGGAAAATCCCGCTATTAATGTATCAGCTTTTTCGCGCTCCACACCAAGTACGACGCGGATACCGGCAGACTCCAGCAGCTTCATTCCCCCACCTGCATGAAGCGGATTAGGGTCATCGACAGCAATAACTACACGCTCAATATTCGACCTTATAATCAAATCTGTACAGGGAGGAGTTCGCCCGTGCGTACTGCACGGCTCCAGGGTTACATACAGAGTTGCCCCGGCAAGATCGCAATTAGCATCGCTAACCGCCTCAACTTCAGCATGCGGCTGACCGGCGCAGCGATGCAATCCCTCACCCAGGATAACCCCGTCACGAACAATTACTGCACCGACAGGAGGATTGGGCGCGGTCATTCCCGCACCACGCTTTGCCAGCCGCAAGGCCCGCCGCATGAAGCGGCGCTCCTCGGGCGAGCCATCTGTCAGTGGCCAGTTAAGCGCATTACGCATCAGATTCGAAGCCCTATCCTTTACACAAGATTCGCCAGGGATCCCACCTAGTTAACAACATCTTTGCGGATTCGATCAAGGACACCGTTAACAAAGCGACTACAATCCTCCGGCGAAAACTCCTTGGCCAGCTCAATCGCCTCGTTTATACAGACTATAGGCGGGACGTCACGGTGAATCGCCATCTCAAAAACTGCCAGGCGAAGAACTGAACGCTCGATACAGCCGATACGAAGGAATTCCCAATTCTCGGCGGCGGCGGAGATTTTGGCATCGATTTCATCACGATTATCCAATACGCCCTGCAGCAGCATCGATGTGAATTCACGGAAATTGTCGCCGGCTACCACGGCACTCCATCCGGATACCCAGCGCCTGACGCAATCAGCAGTACTGGTTCCCAGCTCCTCGCACAACTGTTGAAACCAAAAGTCTTCCATAAGAGTGGGGCTGCGTTCGAAAGATGTCAGGTCCAACTGATACAGAAGCTGTAAAGCCCAGCTGCGCGCCTGATGTCGAGTAACGAGAGCACGCGAGCCGCCACGGATAGACTCGGCAACAACAACACGCAGCAGGTCCAGCTCCACACACCCGATATCAATAAGCAAGCCATCAGCCAGTGCACCCAGAATGACTGGTATGCGGGGATCATCGGGATCAATAACATTGTTTTCGAGTGCATCGTTGAATGCTTCCGCCCATAGCCTTACCTCACGGTCCGACCTGAAGATGACAGTTACTATGGCACCAGGGACGACTGCCCGCATCGATGCTCTAAGAACTGAAACATCTATAGAAGCTCCGCGACCGGTATTCACCAAAAACTCACAGCAGCGACGTGCCAGTAATTTATCGACCTCTTCCGTCGCGGCAAAGGCCGCTGACGCAAGCCAGACAATATAGGAGCGCTCTGAAACATCCACGATACGCTTCCGCCATCGTGAACCCTCTTCTCGAATCTTCTTTGCCTCCGCTTCGCCCTTATCGCTCACCAGAGCATTGTAAAGCAGATCATCCAAGATGTCCCGGACACTCCTTTCGGGAGATTGCCGCATCTCATATAAAACTTCAGCCGCCCAGCGACGAACGTG
>CAZAKU010000303.1:0-4593 GCA_964485765.1 uncultured Lentisphaerales bacterium | reverse complement strand
TTTCATCGCCGCGGGTTGAACAAGGAGGTCCTTACCGTAGATAATCACGCCGATGGACCTTATCTTTACCTCAGATTACTGAGGGAGGACCCGGCCCGGGCTGAAAAGGTGATGGAGCTCCTCCGCATGAATGGTGGCAATAGCACCGGTAACGGCATCGGCTGCGTTAGCTGGGATGGTGCCGTACATCCCGATCAGTTCTGGCGTACCCGGGATCTGGGGAATATTCGCGATAGATCATTTCCCGATATTTGGAGCAAGGATTTGAGCCCTTTCTTAGCTTCATTACGGAATAAACCGGAGCATGTCACGGGGCGCTGTAAGGGTTGTCGTTTTCTAAATGTCTGCGGCGGTAACCTGCGCGTTCGCGCCGAGACCGCTACCGGAAAACTCTGGGGTGTTGATCCTGCCTGCTATTTGACAGATGAGGAGATAGCACCTGTAGATTCAACCGATTCCGGTAATCACACTTCGTAGATGTAAGGTTGTTTCGGAGAGTTTATGCTTAGTAGCACTTCCAGTATAAATCATGGTATGAGAGCGGTTCCCGCTTCCACCCTTCGCGTGGTCGCATGGGAGACTACGCGTCGCTGCCCGCTCGCCTGTCAGCATTGCAGGGGGTCGGCACGAAACCGAAATTACGAAGGTGAACTCACGACGGAGGAGGGCAAAGCGTTTATCGACAGTATTGCCTCTTTCGCTAAACCTATCCTCATCCTTACAGGTGGGGAGCCGATGACCCGGCCAGATATATATGAGCTTGCCGCTTATGCAACTGAGCTTGGTTTGCGCGTTGTTATGGCTCCCTGCGGTTCTATGATAACGGCGGAATTGGTTGAAAGAATGATCTCTTCCGGTATTCGTCGCATTAGCATCAGTCTGGATGGCGCTTCCGCAGAATCACATGACGCTTTTCGCTGTGTTCCGGGGGCCTTTGATTCTGCTCTCAGAGGACTTGAGTTTGCTCGCGCCGGCGGTCTTGAGTTTCAGATAAACACCACCGTTAGTGTCGATAATGTGCATGAGCTTTCAGCTATTCGCGACCTTGCGGAACGCCTCGGGGCAAAGGTATGGGATCTTTTCTTTCTGGTTCCCACCGGTCGTGGTGCTGCGCTCAAATCTCTGGCCCTGGATCCGATTGGGATGGAGAGAGCTCTTCGATGGGTACTGGCAGAGGGCAGTGCGGGCGATATGAAGGCTAAAACGACCTGTGCCCCTCAGGTGGCGCGGATACAGAGACAGATTAATCCTGATATTGAACGGGTGATGGGTGGTTGTATCGGCGGTAGTGGTTTTGCTTTTGTTTCTCATACCGGTCGAGTTCAGCCATGTGGCTTTCTCGACGTCGATTGCGGAGACCTGCGCGCCGCAGGGATGGACTTCAGGGAACTGTATGAAAATACGCCTGTATTCCGGGAGTTGCGCAGCAAAGATAGCTATAAAGGCAAATGCGGCCATTGCTCCTTCCTGAATACGTGTGGCGGATGCCGCGCGCGCGCGTATGCGGATAATGGCGATTATCTGGGCGAAGAGCCGACCTGTCTTTACGAGGAGAAATCATGAACGGAAACGATGATCTTCTCCTGCAGCTTCAGGAGGGTCTACCGCTCGTGGTTCGCCCATTCGACGCAGTTGCGGAGCGTGCGGGACTTGACGGCCGTGAGGTGATATCTGCGCTTGAGGAGTTGAAACGGTCGGGTCGTATGCGTCGTTTCGGAGCTGTATTTGATTCCAGACGCCTTGGCTACAGCAGTACTCTCTGCGCCATGTCGGTGCCGGCTGCGGAGATCGATGACGCAGTTGCTCCCCTTAAGTCCGACAAGTGTGTGACTCATTGTTATGAACGCGACTGCGATCTGAATATCTGGTTTACATACACCGCTCCGCGTGATGAGATGCCGCAATGCGTTGAGAGACTTCAGTCACGCTTCTCCCGCTGGACGCTTCATAACCTTCCCGCTCTGCGGCGTTTTAAAGTTAATGTAATCTTCGGCAATCGTTCCTCCTCCTCCTCGCAGGTAGAGCGCGATATATTGGACCACTCCGGCCTGGTTGAGCCATTAGGTGAGCAGGATCGCGAAATTGTACGCCTTCTTCAGGGAGACATTCCGCTCTGTCGTGACTTTTTCGATTCGATAGCCGGCTCAGCAGGTCTCGATGTTGACTCTCTTCTTAAGCGCTTGCGCTCCTGGCAGGAGAGTGGTCTCTTGCGTCGTATCGGAGCCCTTCTGTTTCACTATAAATTGGGGTTCAGTGCCAACGGTATGTGCGTATGGGATGTTCAGCCTGAAGCGATAGAAGATGTCGGCAGAAGTCTGGCTGCATGCCGTGAGGTCAGTCACTGCTACGAACGAAGATCTTTTCCTGAATTTCCATATAACCTCTATGCCATGATTCATGCGCAGAGCATTTCAGAAGCAGAGGCTATATGCGACAGGCTCTCCCGCGATGTTGTGGGCGCATCTTCAAATATGCTTCTCTCTACCCGTGAATTTGTTAAGCGCAGTGCTCTCTTCTTCGTATGAAAAGGGATGAATCGCTGTATATTTCTTCCATTACCCCTTTTAAGTAGTAAATGTCGCCCTGCGGGGCTATAATCCCGCTATCTTCTGACTAATATTGGGACTTTAGGTATGCTTAATCGTAGCGCTGTTTTTACTCTGCTTTTCTTTGCTCTGATCGTAATGATCGGAGCACTTCCTGTCGTGTCAAGCGGAGATCCTAAGAGCAGCATCCCTGTTGGCATTTTTTCGAGCCCTGTCTTTGTTCTTCTTATGATTTGGCTCTCTGTTTCCTGTATTGTCTGTTGTTTGCGTGGTGGTTTCTCCCTTCGGCGTATAGGGTTTATACTCACCCATCTTGGGGTGGCGGTTCTTCTGGGAGGAGCCATCTGGGGCGGTATCTCCGAGCGCAAGATGAATGTTGTCGTTATGATTGGCGAGGGAGGGTTTACAGACCGGCTTTCTCTGACTCAGCGGCAGTCACGCTTGCGCCTCCCGTTTTCCATCTCAGTTGCTGAAGTGACACCTGTTCCCGAGTATGTGTTTCATGTTCCTGATAAGAGCAGTATGGCGGGGTACAAAATGGCGGGGCGCTTCATACCCGCAAAAGATGGCATTGATCTTGGAGAAGCGGGCAGGGTAGGGATGGACCGGCTTCATTCCGGCGGCAATACGTGGGCTCCGAGGGTGGTTCTGGCCTCTGGTGCTTTTCTGCAGCAGGTTCGATCATCAAGTATGTTCTGCCGTGCAATTATGCATTTTGAGGGCGATGGTATTCCTGCTGTAGATGCCGAAATGACTCAGGGAGATGTAAAGACCTTTGAGGGTGTAAGCGTTCAGCTCGACGGGTTGGATTGGCTGAGTGAGTCCGAGGCAATGGTGAAACTTAAGGTGAAGACCCGCGGTTCGGAGGTATGGGAGTCTGCCTATATTTCTCCGAGTCCGAATGTTAAAAGCGACAGCCCTATTCTTACGCATCTTTCACTGCCGTTCTCTGTTGCAGTAAACAGCTTTCGTGTTGAACACTTTGATCCGTCGTCGTACGCGCTTTATGACCCTCCCGGGGATGGTGAACGTGAGGGGGAGTATCTTGGAACCTATACGCCCGGAGCTAAAGGGATGTCTATGGGGGCGTATGGCGATGTTCCGCCTGCACGGCTCAGGTCTGAAGATGGTGAATTGGTGGAACAGGTCATCCTTGCCGACCAGCGCGTGCTGAAGCTTCTTCCTGGATCTGATAAGTATTATGAAGCTGAGTTTGCGGTTTCAGAGAATGGGGATGATGGTAAGCCCGAGACTCATAATTTTATTATGGCTGTGAACAAGCCTGTCACATATGGCGGCTGGCGTTTCTATCTGTTGAGTTATGACCGAGAGCATCCAAGACCCCGTTATCTCACTCTTACTGCCCGGTCGGATCCCGGACGTAATCTTGTTATAGCCGGCATCTGGATGCTTATTATCGGCACTTTTATGATTTGCCTTATGCGAAGGGGGAAACGCCATGTCGTATGATCAGTGGTTTAAGATCCTCCTTGGATTGTCTCTGGCTCTTTATGCGCTCTCTATGCTTACCGCCGCATTCGGCAAAAAGCGGGTAGGGTGGGGTATGATGGTTGCCGGATGGCTTTTCAACGCTTCCGTAGTAGGGCTTAATTGGTGGATCGCTGGAGAGCCGCCTCTTGGGAATATGTTCCATGTTATGGTGTTCCTCTCTCTTTGTATGCTGCCTGCTCTGCTTGTCCTCATCTGGCGCGATGGCCTGGGGTGGCTTCTGCCATGGTTTGCCGGTGCGAGTATCTTCCCATTAATTGGTTCCTTCTTCATGAAGGATGATGCGCTGTGGCGTCGTGCTCCTGCACTTCAGTCCGATTGGTTTGTGAGTCACGTAGTTAGTTATATGTTTTCATATGCCCTCTGTACGGTGGCCTTTCTGGTGGGGCTTGTGCTAGTGGTGAAACGCCTATGTGGCTGCAAGGAGGGTGAAGTTAACTCTTTTGCCAGCGCCGAGTATAAGATTTTGCGCCTGGCTTTTCCCTTCCTCACCTTTGGCATGCTCCCCGGTGCTCTGTGGGCCGAGGAGGCCTGGGGT
>CAZAKU010000302.1:0-3971 GCA_964485765.1 uncultured Lentisphaerales bacterium | reverse complement strand
CCCATCGCCGTCGGCGCCATCCCCGTCAGCGAGATCCGCTCCCTGCATTTCGAGGCCCCGCCGGAGCCCTCCCTCCGCGTGCCTTCGCAAACTCTGGTCACGATGCGCCTCACCCAACCCATCGGCCACCCTCCAGAGCGTGCAATGGATCTCACCATCGCTCTGCTTCAACCGTACGGGCACAGAGTCCCCCTCAAAGCGTGCTCCGCCAATAGGAGCTGCCCCAATCCAGCCATCGCCAAAACGATCGACAGAGTAGCCCGGCGAGTCCATGTGTGCGCAGACCAGCATAACGGGCCGCCCGGAGTGTTCGCGACAACGGCCCCACACCGCATATCGCCCCAGCACACCCGTTTCAAGCCCGCAGGAACTCCAGCTTGAAAGCAGAAAGGAGGCCACCTCATCTTCATCACCCGGCGTAGAATGACACCCCAGAAGCTGCGTTAACAAGGGTAGCGAAACCTTCTCCGTTACACTCATCTATCTCTCCATTGCTGATTACTGGACATTAATGCGGCTAGGCAAACTTCGCGTGCGTTCAAAGAAGTAACGTGCAGTTTCGTATTCAACCGAGAACGGGATCGAATGGTCGGAGTGGGCAATATAATGTCCTCCATTCCGGAGGACATACCCCGCCTTGCGGTCGATCTCGGCATCTATACGCTGTCGGTCATTGCTCTCCACTTCACGGATATCCAGACCACCACAAAAGCTGATCTTATCGCCGAACTGATCGAAGAGCTTCGGCAAATCCATGCCGGCCTTCACCTCAATAGCCTGCAGACAATCCATTCCGGCACGTATCAGCCCCGGGACCAACGGCTCCACATAACCGCAGGAATGAACAACAACCTTTTTGCCAAGTGAATGTGCGTAGTCAAAGAGCTGCTTATGCCCGGGCTCTACGATCTCTTCGTACATAGCAGGCGACATAAAGGGCTTATTCTTGAATCCCATATCCTCGAAGAACCAGAAGAAATCAGGCACGCCCTCTTCAGCGAACAGTTCATCCATATGCATAATCGTCATCTCAGCATACACATTCACCATATCTTTCACCCAGTCGGGATCAAGAGCCATCCCCATCAGCATATATTCATGGCCGCAGACCGGGTGCATCTGCTCAAAGGGTGCAACACCTGACCAGCAGAAAGCGCGCTCCTCCTCCTCTGCCAGTTTACGGGACTCGCTATACCCCTCAAACTTGATCCTGCGCCTATCCAAATTCAGCAGGTGCGGGCGCACCAGCCGCTCCCAGCCCTCACGATCCTTAACGGCAAAATCAACATGCTCCGGCGTACCCGATCGTGCCTTCCAGTTTCGCAGTACAGCACCATTGCCATCTCGTCGCAGTATTGTTTCATCGGTCTCTTCAAGAATCTCGTTCTCGAAGTCAAGGTCGGCACAACCGTTAAACCACCCGCCTGAACGAAGACTCGTGTCAAAGTGCGACACAACATCCTCTCCCTCCTGAAGGTGGCCCTCTTTACGCCACTTAGCAAGCGCATCACCCCAAAACGAGTCGTGCACCGGCAATTCATCCACCCGTTCACGATTCAATACAGCCAGCATTCTCTCTTTATGTGTCACATTATTCTCCCAAATAAGCACAGACTAGATCAAGAAAGGCGGACCTTCTCACAAAGGAAGAGGGTCCGCAAATAAAAACTAACAAAAAATGGCCTCAGCCCTCACATCATGCCACTCGGGCATTGCCAGCAGGTGTTCAAGCAACAGAGCACTTGCCAACGCATCGTAGAGTGCATCATGCGGAGAGAGGTCGGGAACCATGCCCGACAATCTGGCTGAGAGGCCAAGAGAGTGTACAACTGAGTCGAGACGATGATTATCAAGATCCGGGTACGCCAAACGAACCAGCCTGAGTGTATCCACCCAGGGCCCGAAACGATGAAGAGGCGCAAATTTTGAACACACGGTGCGTTCGGTACCAACATTATGAGCAACCAGTGCTCTCCCGATAAGCCATCCGCACAGAACGGGCCAAAGGTCAGATACCGACGGAGCGGCCGCGATCTCTCCTCTCAATTCAGCATGGCGCCCGGGAGCATGTGGATTGAAAGGCCTCTCCCCCACACGCAAAAGGCTTGAAAATGTATCATCCGTAAGAACCCGACCACCGGCGAAACGCACCATACCGATTTGCCAGGGCTCATTGGGAAAACCGCTAACCGAACCGGTTGTCTCAAAGTCGATCACCGTAAACTCTGCATCACGTGCCAGCATAATTTAAGCCACAACCATTTCTACTCCCACCGAGGATGTGCAGGCAGGCAAATCAGACCTTAAGAGGCTCAAGCATATCGTGCCTGTAAAGCAGCGTAGCCAGACGGCAATCAAGGGAATGACCCGCACGGTACGAAACAATTGTTCCCGCCAGACGACCGACATCTATCAGCGCAACGGCAGCAAGCAGGTCCAGCGTAGCCCTATGCCAGACAGCTTCCAGTGATTTGCTCTCGTGAATAAGCTTGGCTTCATTGTAGTAGCGTTTCGGACCATGTATCAGAATATTCTGTGAGGTATAGCCGAGATGCCTGGTGTCAGCAAATAATTGCCCAACCGTCTTCACATATACCATCTGCGCCAGGGTTGCATTTGTACGCGCCAACGCACCATGCCGGAAAGCATCAGGTGTAACATCAAACAGTATTCGCTGTTTTCCTATGGCAGAATCAAAGTCAACCGCACAGTCGATACGCAACCTGCGATCGCCCTTCTCGGCCGGCAGCAGGGTGATAAAGTCGCCACGCGTACCTGCAAGCGTAACTGGTTCCTTAACTGTGACGTAGGGGGCCGGCTCATCAAGTTCGACAATCCCTACCCGGTCAATTGCCTCCACAAGATCAAGACTGCCCCTGTTGAAAAGGGGTGGGTCGCCACTGTCGGTACCTATAAGAACATTATCAATACCTAACCCTACACGCAGCGCAACAATATGCTCCACCATGCGCAGGTAATTATGCTGCGATCCGCTACGCAGAACGATATTACGCGCACTTGTCCATATATTACGGCATGAAACCTGAACATTAAGCTGCTCGTCGAGGTCACGACGATCAATCCACCAACCATCCTGCTGCGTCAAGGGCTCGAACTGAAGAGTTCGTTGCGCTTTTCCGAGGAATGTGCCAGGCCCTGTAGCACAGGCAGAGCCGCCAAGAGTGGTCTTTTTAAGGGAATAGCCGGGGTCACCCTCGCAGAGTTGAACCGAGTCGACCTCCTGGTCGCGCATCTTCTGTGATGCCTCGTTCACCTCATCGGTGACCCCCGAAAGCAAACGCCCTACCTCGTATTGCTGCCCCATAATTGCTCCTTGAATTCGTTACACCGACAACTGCTTAACAGACAAAACTGCATCACTTACGGCGCACAATCTGGGAAACGGCCAGGACCGGATAGCGCTGCCCGACCAACCAGAATGATCGGCCCACAGCATCGACTGTATGCCCCTTCAACTTCGCAATCTGGTCGGCCTGTCCTGAGATGTAACAAAGTGTCACTGCGCGACCCTTACTGTCCCAGGCGACGAGGCGGTAAGCTGTCGGACCGGAGATTCCGCCCCACCCCGTTTTACTTACAGTCCCACTGAAATTCCTCTTGGCTCCCTGACGGTGACTGCCGGAGAGCCGCTTTCCGGCAAGCTCTTTCGGCATGCCCGCGACAGCTCCGGGATCATCAGCCAGCACAGGTCCGGGCTTGATATGCCCAGTAGATGGTGGCGGAACATAGCGTTCAGGCGGTTTCCGCACCACTACAGGTTTTTTTGTCGGCTTAACCTTTATCACCGTAGGAGCCGGCAAGGGCTTGGTGCGGACAGGCTCAACACGAACGACCTCGGGTTTCTTCACAGCGGGAGGGGGTTCCTGCAAAGGCGGAGCCACCACAGGGGGAACAGGCTCCTTTGCAACAGTTACGGTCGGTGACGCGCCAACAACGGTCACATACTGAGC
>CAZAKU010000301.1:0-3786 GCA_964485765.1 uncultured Lentisphaerales bacterium | reverse complement strand
TTCTCGCCTGCCCCGACGAATGTCCAGGTCGCCGCTACCCACCTGCAACGCTGTCGCACTGCGGGCAGCTCGTTAACCGGTTTTGGTGTTCTCTCAAATCGTGGCGAAGGAATTGGGAATTGGGAATTAGGAATTGCTTGAAGACGATGGCCCTGGGCATGCTTCATGAGGCGTCTGCTTCGATCGCGTATAGCACTGCCATTTGGGTCAGTTACTATCTACCAGACACAATTCCTCTTCTCTTTGTCTCGCCCTCTTCTCTTTGTCTCGCCCGCTTCACTTGAGGCGCCAGGGACGCAAAGATGACCGCTGGCAAAATGGTCTCGTCAATTCAGTCCACTCTGCCCTTGGCGGTCCTCTGCGGCTTTGCGAGAGTAATTCTTCGTGTCCTTCGTGCAACCGACCGAAATACCCAATTGATACCACACATTGATTTGTGTGGGCATATGTGTGGAGGAAGCAGAAATGGCAACAAACTTACAGATAGATGACAAACTGATCACACGTGCTGTGAAACTCGGGCATCACCGCACAAAGAAGGCGGCAGTGACGACGGCTTTAACTGCTTACATTCACCATCTCGAACAGGATAATATCCTTTCGCTATTCGGTTCGATGGAATTCGACCCTACGTACGACTAAAGCGTCTGACACAACCGACATAGTATCTGCTTTTCGAAGAATCAACAGAGTTATGATTAATTATATGCTGTTCATAGTAAACAAGTTGCATGTTAGCACTCCTTCAATACCATATATATTGAATGGAAAATAGTCGTAAAATAATCAGTCATAATCGTTGTTCAGCCAGGTCACCCGTGAAGTACGGCTTGGAATGCTTGCTTACGGGGGTGAAAAAGTGCATCATCCGCGGTCGTTTTTTTCTACCACAACCTTTAGGTCTGTGGCTTTTGACAGTGAAATATAAAATGCAGGATGTGTTGATATGCCGGTAGAGGTAAATGGAGTCGAAATTAGTGAGCAGGAAATTGAAGCGTCTATAGCCGGTATCAAGCGGCACTACGCGCAGGCCCCTCAGAAACCTGCCGATGATGAGATGCGTGAGATGGCCATTAATCACCTGGTTGACCATACCTTGATCAAAGAGGTATCTGCTAAGGATGAGTCAGAGATCACTATGGATGAGGTACATGCCTTCTACCTGAGCAACCAGAGTCAGGATCTCAGCAAACTCGCACCGGAGAATGCCCGGAGTGAAGTCGAATCACGCATTCGCTTCGGCAGAATCGTGAACGGTGTTATGTCTAAGGCTAAAGAGGTAACAGCCGAGGAGGCGAAGAGCTTTTATGATTCCAATCCTAAAGCCTTCATCCAGCCTGAGCGCATACATGCCGCCCATATCGTCAAACAGGTAAACGATGGCGATGAAGCGGCAGCTAAAGCGGCTATCGATGCTGTTAAGGCGTCTATCGATGCCGGGGCGGTTTTTGAGGATGTTGCAAAGAGCGAATCTGACTGTCAGGAGAAGGGCGGCGACCTCGGTACCTTCCCCAGAGGGCAGATGGTAGAGGGGTTTGAGAGTATCGTGTTCGCGATGAAAGAGGGTGAGATAAGCGAGCCGTTCCTGACGCCCTTCGGGTTCCACATTGCAAAGCTGTATAAGCATTACGAGGAGGAGACCGTTGCGTTTGATGATATCTCCGAAAGGCTTGTCCAGGATCTTAGCAATCGCAGACGTCACGCTGCTATGGAATCATACGTTACCGATCTTCGCAAGGACGCGACTATTTCGGTAGGATAAGTGTTGTTTATTGCCGTCTGCCCGGACGGCGTGATCCGTCCGGGTCCAGACGCAGCTCAATAGCCTGTATCTGTGTGCTCTTCAGTTGTTTCTGAATGTTGATGAGCATCTTCTGTTTTCCGTATCGGCTCAGCTCGCTGTACCACATCGAGCTGTCGACGAAAACTACGAGGCTTCCGTTATTGCGCAGCTGTGATGGGCGGGTATGTGCGGCCACAGTCTCTCCCACCAGCTTGCTCCACTCGTGCTCAATCCGTTTTGCTATAGGCAGCTGTCCCGTCCCGGCTTTCTTAAGGATATCGCTGAGAACAGAGCTCATGCAGTCTATTTTGCATTCGGGCGCAGGTGGTTCATTCGAATCGATGCGGCAACGCTCACGCTGCTGCTGCCATCGCCCGCCATGGAATTTTCTTTTTCTCGGACTCATCGTTATGATGCCGCCATTTTACCGCATATAAAAGGTGGTGTCGGTTCCATATGCTTTGCCGCATATAGAACGGGTGGTGTCGGTTCTATATGCTTTGCCGCATATAGAACGGGTGGTGTCGGCTCTATATGCTTTGCCGCATATAGAACGGTTTCCCCGCTCTATATGTGGTCGACTGCTTCGCTGTGAACATTTACAGCCCGCCCTGAAGGATCGGCCATATTCCTGAATGCTTCATCCCATGCAAGAGCGGTGGGGGTACTGCATGCAATGCCGGCTTCCACCGGAACGCAGGCTACCGCACTTGGGTTGGGGTAGTGCTCCTCAAAAATTGTGCGGTAATAATACTGCTCCTTCGAGAGGGGAGTACCTATCGGGAAGCGGAATTCGGAATCCTCCATCATGGCATCGGTTACCAGCTTCTCGGTCATCGCTTTGAGTGAGTCGATCCAGCTGTAGCCTACTCCGTCGGAGAATTGCTCCTTCTGGCGCCAAAGGATCTCTTCCGGTATGTAACCCTTGAAGGCCTCACGCAGGATATGCTTCTCCATCTTTCCGTCGGTACACATCTTTGCGGCGGGGTCAATGCTCATGGCAACATCCATGAACTCCTTGTCCAGGAAGGGCACCCGCGCTTCGAGGCCCCATGCGCAGGTGGACTTGTTGGCCCGAAGGCAGTCGTACATGTGCAGTTTTGAGAGCTTGCGGATAGTCTCTTCATGCAGCTCTTTGGGGTTGGGTGCTTTGTGGAAGTATAGATATCCGCCGAAGATCTCATCGGCGCCCTCTCCGGAGAGCACCATTTTGATTCCCATAGCCCTGATTGTTCGGGCCAACAGGTACATCGGCGTTGCTGCGCGGATTGTTGTGGTATCGAAGGTTTCGAGCTGGTAAATGACGTCGCGAATGGCGTCAATGCCCTCCTGCACGGTGAAGAGAATCTCGTGATGTATAGTGCCGATGTAATCGGCTACTTTTCGTGCGTGCGCCAGATCGGGGGAACCCTCCAGCCCAATCGAGAAGCTGTGCATCTGCGGCCACCAGGCGGGGGATGTGTCGTCATTTTCGACACGATTCTTGCTGTACTTGGCCGCGATTGCAGAGATCACGGAGGAGTCGAGTCCGCCGGATATGAGAAGTCCGTAGGGCACATCACACATAAGCTGGCGTTTTACGGCAGCCTCAAGAGCTTCGCGAAGCTTGTCGACATCGAAAGGCGTGCTGGGGAGGTAACCATCTTCGGCCCACTTGGGCGCGTAGTACTTTACGAACTTCTTCTCGTTACCCATGTAGTAATGTCCGGGAGGAAATTCGCGTATAGTTTTACAGCGCTCGGTGAGCGCCTTCATCTCTGATGCAATGAAGAGGTTGTTGCTGTCATCCCAGCCCATGTAAAGCGGAACAATACCCATGTGATCGCGGCCGATCATGTAGGTGTTGCGCTCAGCATCGTATATGGCAAAGGCGAAGATACCGTTCAGCATCTTTATGAACTCAGGGCCGTGCTCGTCGTAGAGGTAAAGCAGGCACTCACAGTCAGATTTTGTTTTCCTCTCGTGCGGTTTCGAGATTTCGCTGGCGCTTATCTCTTTATGGT
>CAZAKU010000300.1:0-3255 GCA_964485765.1 uncultured Lentisphaerales bacterium | reverse complement strand
GCATCCTTTCGCGTGTCTCATGCTCAGGATCACGTCCGCTATTGGCGTGCAGCAACCCGATGGCGAGGGTTGTTGAAATGATGGGAGAACGTGCACCCCTGTATGCCTCAATACCGTGCCAGATTGATCGTGAAAACCTGAATCCGGCTCAGACCGCCGATGAGGTGTTGCGCAGATACAATCTCTGGCTGGAAAGGGATCTGTGAACCTACAGAGTAATTGGTGAAATCTTAGCGTCAGTCGTTCCCGCTGAGTCGCTTCAGGAATGCATTCAGTAGCGCTTTCATGCGCGGTGTGGTTTCACGAGTCTGTTCTAGGACTTCGGCATGTGAGAGGTGCGGCCCCGCAATACCTGCGGCCATGTTGGTGATGCAGCTGATGGCGCATATGCGCAGGCCGGCAGCATTAGCCAGCATTGTTTCGGGGACGGTTGACATGCCTACGGCATCAGCTCCCTGAACGCCAAGTGCGCGTACCTCCGCCGGTGTTTCGTAGGTTGGCCCTGCGGTGAAGGCATATATACCGTCAAGCAGGGGAATATTGGCATCGTGCCCCGCCTTGCGCACTATATCTCTCAGTGCGGGATCGTATACAGAGGACTGATCGGGGAAGCGCGGACCCCAATCCGGGTCATGCGGGCCCTGCAAGGGGCTTAAACCTACACTGTTGATGTGATCACGCAGGATCATAAGGTCTCCGGGATGCAGACCGGGGCGTATTCCGCCGGCAGCATTGGTGATCAGCAAACAACCCACTTTGAGACGCCGGCAGATGTCGACCGGGATAGCAACAGGGCTCCAGCCTACCCCTTCGTACCAGTGCCTTCTGCCACAAAATGCGATAATCTGTATGCCGTGAATTTCACCCAGAATAAGCTTTCCGGCATGACCCTCTACTCCTGCAGCGCCGAGACCGGGGATGTCGGCGTAATCAGCTTCCTCTCTATCAGGAAGGGCGCTGATGGCATTGCTCCAGCCGGAGCCCAATATCATCCCGCAGGTTGGGGTGGCCTCTTTAAACGGGGCTGGTAGGGCGTCGAATGCGCCCTGCAGGAGCTCTTTTTTCATATAAATACTTCGTGTTATGAATACGGTTGAGATTACCGGATGTTATTCGGCGTTTATGCTTTCATCCATGATGTCTAGAGAGCGCTGGATCTTACGCAGTTTGCGCTCGATAGAGCCTCCGAAGCAGGGGTAAAGGCCAGTGTGGGAAAGTTCGACCTGAAAGCTTTCACGCAGGGAGGTGATGATCTCTTCGATATCTTTATACTGACTGCCGTCGGTATTGCGCAACAGCCGCTGGAAAAGTTCAATTCCATGGAGCTGGTTGCGGAAAACTGCCATATTCTCGCCGTAGATATGCTCCGTTATTTCACGGTTCTCCCAGCGCGTCTGACAGTTCTTTACCTGCAATTCAACATCTTCATGAATATCGTTAACTTCGATTTCGAGAAGCTTAAGATAGTTCCCTGTATTTGACCTCATGGCAGCCTCCATATCTCATGAAAAGTGATCCCTCTCGCCACTGACAATGGTAATGCATGGGTTGTGCCGGCGCAAGAGGTTTGTTGAGGTCAGGGGCAGGCGCCTATGGGATGATAGTGCTCTTCATTAGTAACACGGTTGAGTATATTGCTCTGCTTGCGGGTTCGTCTCTTTTCCGGCATTTTGTGCTATACAATGGTGGCGTTACGGCGGGTTAAATGACTGTTGGTTGAAAATCAAATGTACTGGAGTCTCTTATGGCGGTAATGACAGTGGCTAATTCGGAACCTCTTATTCAGAACGATGATACAATGCGCTACCGACCCCTGGGTAAAACCGGGTTTCAGGTTTCAGCTTTATCTATGGGGTGTATGCGCTTAAGTGCCGATCAGGAGCTTAATACCAGTGTCGTGGCGCGTGCACATGAGCTGGGGGTTAATTACTTTGAGACTACCCGCGGTTACTGCGGGGGGCAGTGTCAGCAGCGGACAGCTCCGGGATTAGTCGATAAGACGACGGGTGTGATCGTGTCGGGCAAGGCTGCTGCGCGGGCCGATACAACTGAATACATCTTTCGCAAGGAGATCGAGCGCCAGTTGGATATTCTGGGACTTACACACTTCAAGTTCTTTCAGGTAGGCTGGTTCGCGTGGGATCGCATATCGGTTATGCTCAGGCGGGGCGGCGTGTACGATGCTTTACGCAAGGCGCAGGATGAGGGGCTAATTCAGTATATCGGCTTCACCGGGCACGATAAGCCGGAGAACTTCACCAAGCTGGTAGAGACAGGGCTTTTTGACACTGTCACAGTTCCCTACAGCCTTATTAACCGAATGTATGAACCCACTATTGAACGCGCCGGTGAGCTGGGCGTTGGTGTTGTGGCTATGTGCCCTGTTGCCGGCGGAATGCTGGCCACACCTTCGAAGAAGCTTCAGGATGCCCTTGGAATGGCGATGCCAACCGCCGAAATGGCTTTGCGTTTTGTGCTGTCGAACCCTGCCGTGAGCACCGCCTGCAGCGGCATGAGTACCATTGAGATGGTTGAGCAGAATGTTCGCACGGTAAAAGATTTTGATCCTGCGAAGGATGCCGACTTCGATGCAATGTGTGCCGGAGTTGAGCAGCTGCGCTCAACCATGGAGGGTAAGGTCTGTACCTCGTGCGGGTACTGTATGCCCTGTCCGAAGGGCGTCGATATCCCACGTCATATGAAGGAGTACACAACTCTCTCCTGCTTCGGTCTGGATGAGTGGGTTCGTGATGCAGTTCGTAAGATACCGGAGGAGAAGAGCCTGCTTGGCTGCGATGAATGTGGAGCATGTGAGAAGCAATGCCCCAATGACATTCCTGTGCGTGAGAACCTGAAGGAGTTGCGTGTGGTCGCTGGGCTCTAGTTGCCTGTAGGACGGTGATGGTGTGTGGCGTGTGGCGTGGGATGATGATCTGGTCGAGGGTGTGATCGACCTGAAGGAGCGCCCGGAAGTCCTGGACCAGATAGAATACGTGGGCAACATGCTGCAGATGGGTAAGGGGCTCACCAAGTCCGGCAAAGCCGCCAACCGCAAGGGCGCAATGCTCTACACCAATGGTGAGACCTCTGCTGTTTCAATGACGCGCGGCTGTCTTATCCACGGCTTGATTGCGTTCGAAGCGCGTTTTTGCCCTAACTTGACACCTCCGTCTCGGTTTGCTACCTTGCCCTCCATGAAAACGCTCCTTCAGGCCGGTCCCAGTGGGCGGGTGTTTGCGCCGCCTGAAAAGCGAT
>CAZAKU010000299.1:0-2913 GCA_964485765.1 uncultured Lentisphaerales bacterium | reverse complement strand
TGCGTGGACGATAGATGACCCCCACCGCATGGTGGAGCTGATGGAGGCTGGTGTGAATGGTCTGATAACTAATGACCCTGTATTGGCAAGGGAGATGGTTGAGCGTGTAAAGGCTCTCCCTCCAAGTGTCCGTGCTCTGCTGAAGTTCCGACGCTTCTGGGACGTATTCAATGATCTCGGTTGGTGGGATATCTGATGCGAAACCCTGAGGGAGAAACAGATTTTTATGGTGTTAGTTGTGTCGGTGTGTATTATGCGGGTTCGTGTATTGCGGGTGTGCGATAATCACAGATAGCGGATATGAGGATTGATCTATGCAGACATTGGGTGTTGTTGTAAATGCAGAGAAGCAGCAGGCTTCGAGTGTGCTCAGTCGTATGTGTGAACTGGCTGAAGCGCGTGGGATATCTCTTTTGGTTGCATCCGACAGCCCTGTTGCCGTAGCCGCTGAAGAGCTTGTTGGTATGGATGAGCTGCGCTCCCGTGCCGAAGCTATACTCGTTGTCGGTGGTGATGGAACTGTTCTTAATACGGTGCGCGCGCTGGACGGACGCGACATTCCGCTTATGGGTGTGAATGCCGGGAGCCTGGGGTTCCTGACCAGTGTTACCTCCGATGAGGTGGAGATCGCTTTCGATGCCCTGATTGAGGGGCGCACAATATCTTCCAGACAGCCTCTCCTTGCTTGCCGGATCGAACATAACGGTGACCGTGAACTGCTGGCATACGCACTGAATGATTGTGTTATAAGCCGTGGTGCATCGGGGCGTATCGTCTGCCTTGAGGTCGAAATTAATGGTGTTCCCGTTGCCGATTCGGTATGTGACGGGCTTATTGTGGCGACCCCCACAGGTAGTACGGCGTATTCGCTATCGGCTGGCGGGCCTATTGTGCTGCCTGAGACATCGGCAACTGTAATCAGCCTGATATGTCCGCATGCACTGGGGTCACGGCCGTTGGTCATTCCTGACTCATCGCGCGTATCCGTAACTGTTCTGGATGCATCTGCCCCGGCCACGGTTTCGGCCGATGGTGAAGTTGAGCGGGGGCTTGCCGAGGGTGATCGCGTTATTATAGAGCCTAGTGATCGCGCAGTCACTTTCCTGCATCTGGATGATTACGAACCATTCGCCGTTATGCGTCAAAAGCTGGGGTGGCACGCTGCAACCCCGCGTGCCCGGCGAAAGGGGCAGGCAGTTCTCGACGTATAATATGCCGCAGGCTGTTCAGCCGGTTACACCTCATGCAGTGCACGCACGTGGCTTATGTCGTTGGAGTTTGTAAGGAGCATTACCAGGCGGTCGAACCCCAGGGCCGCTCCGGCTGTGCGGGGCATGCCGCCCTTCAATGCATCGAGAAACTGTTCATCCAGTGGATACGCTTCATCTCCTGTTCTGCGGCGCTCTTCGGCGGCCACCTCAAAGCGCTTCCGCTGTTCGTCGGCATCGGTTAACTCAGAAAAAGCGTTTATCAGCTCCATTCCGCCGGCATACAGCTCAAAACGTTCTGCATGCAGGGGGTCGCCAGGTGACAGGCGTGCCAGCGCAGCGGCGGGTGCAGGGTAATCCATGAGGGCGACCATACGATCTGCTGCAAGTGATGGCTCGATTCGGCTGACCATATCGAGGTCGAAGCGGTCGGGATCCCATTCGGTTGCGGGGTCCCATCCGCATATCTTCTGGTAGATCTCGCTGATTGCGTACCGTATAGACTCTCTTCCGAGGTCAATACGATTCTCTCCGCGGGGGAGGAGAGTGCTACCGAGTACGTTTTGAGCGACGTGTTGCAGGAGCGCTTCGGAATCCTTAAGAATGTCTAGGTAGTCCGCATCGGTTCTGTACCATTCCAGCATAGTGAATTCGGGGCTGTGCAGTCGCCCTGATTCACCCTCCCGGAAACAGGGCCCCAGCTGGAAAATGCGAGTTGCGCCGGAGCATATAATACGCTTCATATGCAGCTCGGGGGATGTGCGCAACCATGCGCTGCCGGAGGGAGGGGCATTGATGTGCGTTTCATTTGCCGGTGTGCAGATCCGAACCGGGGTATCTACCTCAATGAAGTCATGCAGACGGAAGAAGTCCCTTACAGCCTGCATGGCTTGCGAACGAATGGTAAGAGACTGTATTGAAGCTGGCATTGCTCTTGGTCGCCTGCCACATGTGGTGGCAGGCATTATGTTACGCTATCGATTGACTCGCTCGGCATATTCGCCGGTACGGGTGTCGATCTTGATGTAGTCGCCTTCGTTGATGAATATGGGCACCTGAAGTGTGTAGCCGCTGCTGAGTGTGGCTGGTTTGGTGACGTTGCCCGAGGCCGTGTTTCCGCGTGCACCGGGCTCAGCCTGGGTTATCTGGCGCTCAATGAAAGTGGGCAGCTCTATGTCAATCGGCTCATCGTTGAAGAAGAGGATCTCACAGTCCATCTCTTCAACGAGAAAGTTAGATGTGTCGCCGATAGTTTCGGCCGTGATTGTCAACTGCTCATAGTTTTCATCCATGAAAACGTAGTTGTCGCCATCCGGGAAGGAGTAAATCAGCGATTTGGATTCAAGTGACGGCTTGCCGAATTTATCGTTCGATCGGAAGTTACGGCTCATTGTCCTGCCGTCAATCATGTTTTTCAGCTTACACATATAGATAGCCTGACCCTTGCCCGGCTTACTGAAATTAAAATCGGTTATTGCCCATGGCTGGCCGTCGATCTCTATTTTTAGACCCTTACGCAGGTCTGAAGAACTGTACATCTGTTGACTCTCCTGATGCTCTATTGTTTTCGTTTGGGTGGCCGCACAGGGAGCTGAATGTCCGGAATCTGCACGACGAAACACTAAAGAATAGCAAAAAAGGGGGTAGATGTCAATTCAGGCCGTCCTTCCCTTGATGTATTCTTTGTGTTGGGGCAGGCATAGAG
>CAZAKU010000298.1:0-5263 GCA_964485765.1 uncultured Lentisphaerales bacterium | reverse complement strand
ATATAATGAACTCCTTCTCTACTCCCTGCTTTTCAAGCTGCGTTACGAAAGCACGCGCGCGCTCCATGTCAAAAAGAAAAGTGTCATCTACAATCCATATCCGACCGCAACGAATGCTCTTAATCTCTGACACTACATCCTCAAGCGGCCGTGCAGTGTAACCCCCTTCATTCAGAAGACGACAGTAGCAGAACCGACACGAAAAGGGACAGCCGTAAGCGGACTTGACCAAAGCTACCGGGCCATAATGCAGATAGGTGAATCTATGCATGTATTGATAGAAATGATCCCGCTCGGGGTGGGGAATAGTGGAAACACCAAGTGCCCTCTTCTCGTTGCGAATCCACTCACCATTTTCGGAGCAATAGCTTACTCCCGCCAACCCGGCCCAGCGCGCGCCCTCTCTCAGTTCCCGCAGAAATGCACGAAATGTGTCAACTCCACCTGAGCTGACAACAATATCAACCGTGTCGACGTAGAAATCACATTCATTTATCTCCGCATGAACGCCTCCCACGATCGTCACAATTTCACGGCTAAATACCTTCGCTCTCTCCGCATAATTAAGCATACTGTCGCGTGCAGGGTAATAACCGGTGATCGCCACAACTTTTGGACTAACTGTCTCCAGTAGATCCATAAAGTTCTCGCCAGATACAGCCGGATCATGAATATGATATGTATATCCCTCACCACTCGCCACTGATGCAAGATACTCAAGGTCGAGCGGCTCTGTCATTAGGCTGGCATGCCGCGATAGCGTCTTTCCGTAGCGAGGCCTCACAAGAAGAACGTCTACCTTCGAGTCAGTTGAAGACATTATAGGCTTCCCCCGCGTAGCTGTAGCCCAACCACTTGCTCATCCTCTTCAGCGCCCTATTAAAAAGGGGATTTGAATGAGCGGCATGTAATCGCTTCTCAGCGAGTTGGCACCCCAGTCTGCCCTTCACCGCTTCCGTTGTCTGCCCAAGATCAATCGTCCGACAGCCCCCATCTATCCCCCTGCGTATTATGTATAGTAAAATGTTCATATACGTGTCATACCTTTCGCAAAGGCCATAGTCCATACCTGCAAACATAAATATCATCTCGGAACCTTTGCGAAGCATCTGGACGAAAGCAATTATCTCCCCACCGACTGAGAACTGTACAATTTCTGCGGGAAACGTCTGAAAGAACGATATCCCGAGCTTCTCCAGCTTAAACTTTGATCTACTATAAACACTTTCAAAGAGGGGATACAAATCATCTCCGAAATCACTCCTCCTGACCTCCTTCGCCTCTACCTTATCCCAGCGCGCGATAGCCTTGCGCACGCGATAACGATAGTGACTGCGCATGGAGGAGATATACTCTGAGAACGTGCGCCAGCAAATATTGAGAACACAGGACGGCAGAGTAAATCCAGAGGTAAACCCGACAATTTCCTCCTCTCCTGAATTGGGTACAAGCTTCATCCCGCGAAGTCCTCGCAAATGCGATACCATCGCAGCTTCACTGTCCGGATAGAACCTGTACCCGCAACATGAAACGGAGCAGGGAATGCCGACGATAGTAACTGGCAGATACAGAGCGCCCACACCGAACGATAGCAGATTGATACGGTGCCGATAGGTCACGGCAATAGAAGTATAACCAGAGTCTCCTGTAAAATGGTAACGCTGGTCACACGGATTGGCAGATTCAAGCGCCACCAGAGAATCGCGCTTTAGGAAATAATTATCCCCAGCGACTGTATCCCAATCATCAGGCAGCGCTGCCGCAGATCTCATAACATTTACCGGGGCTGAGGTCACAAGCTACACCTGCTAGTATCAATCTCAAAGAACCGATACCTTTTCAAGGGCTGTTCTGTCCATCTGCGGCAAATACCATTCGACCTACTGTTACTGTCGAACACCCATCCTGACTCACAGTACGAGTGTCCATTACGCCTGGCAATCGCACTGCATCTATCTATTAGACCAACAATAGCCCCCGAATCCTGATACTCAGGAATAACACCTATCTCCGCAATCTTGAAACTGGATATTGGGTGGCCAGGCAGCCGGTACTTCAATGCCGCCAGCAACCCAAGTCTCTTTCCCGGTTTAACCAGCTCATTAAAATCGGGGTACCACAGCAGGAATCCAATGGCGCGACCCTCATGTTCCGAGACCAAGAAGTTTTCCTCTTTCAGAAAAGGCCCAAACGATTTGAACAGCGTATAATCTTCCTCGACAGATCGCTCAAAGTAGAGAGGATGTGCCTTAAAGCATAAATTGTTGAGATGCGTATAGATCGCGATCTCGGCGCGTAGATCTCTAAAGTTTCCCTCACGAACAGTGAAGCGTCTGCCGATGCGCTCTATCAGGGCTCTCTCCCTATCAAGTGATGCTTCCTCCAGATCGTAATGGTAGGAAATCAATGTCTCCTGCGACGTACAGGTAGATTCAAAATATTTAATATAGTACTCAGGATTATAGCTACTCCCGAATCCTGCGGTCAGATCATACGGTCCGGCCAGAAAACCAAGACCATTATTCACATGCCCATTCATGCCAATTACTATCCTGCGACATTCGCTAAAACGGGCCAGCTGACGCGCCTCTTGCATCAGATAATCTACTGCCGCCTGCCGCCCCGGAAGCGCTTCAAAAAAGGCAACCTGAAGTGTGTCCGGCATCCCCGAAGCAATTATAAACAGTGCACAGGCAACAGGAACATCCTGTTCGTCATATGCCTCAACAGGAATCAGCTCATCTCCGGAAGCGGCTATGGAATGTGAGGAGAGAATCAGCTTCAGCAAAGGGGTTGTTGAGTCTCTATAATTTAAATCTCCACTGTAGATTTTACTTAAGAGATGTTTTCGTGTCTTAAGATATTCACCCTTGCTACTGTATATAATCCTCATGGGCGATCCTTAACGCGGAAACGATGACTGATGCTATCCGTGACTACCCTCATCCCTAATAGCTACTCCTACAGTTTTCCTCGCCCCGAAATATACCGTCTTCCGCGTAACACAAAATTAACCTCTATCTCATCAGGTGCGAAGATCTTCTCTGTAAACGAAATAATCTTATCGTTATCGAACTGACGGCAGCTGTAAACATCCAGAGATATGAAGCAAGATTCCGTAAGCGTATGAATGGAAATGCCGGACTCTACAATCGGGACCCATCCCGAAAGGCCCTGCTTTCCCTCAAACTTCTCCGGGGTACGGAAGACATAGGGTTGCGTTTGTTTTTCCGCACCGATCTCATCCACAAGCGAATCCAAAAATGCGTAACACGCATCAATGCTGTCCAACTTATCCGGCGAGCAATTGTAGCAGTCAAGCATAAGATGCACTCCAAACGCCCGGCTCAATTCTTCTTTGGAATATTTCCCCGGGGGCCCCTCAAGGGCCCCATTCAATGTAACCATTTCTACTCCTGCTGGCAGAGGGCATAACCCGTGGTTTCCAGAACAAGCTTAAGATGCGCTAATGAATCGGACTATCTCTTGCCTGCAACCAGCCCCTGCTCGCGATACCACTTGGCGGTACGCTCCAGGCCGTCGCGCAGTGATACTTTGGGTTCGTAGCCCAGCAGACGCTTTGCTTTCGATATATCAAATGCACGTGATTTCTTGAAGAATTCCACCCGGCGCGGATATATTGGCGGTTGAATATGAAATGGTTTACACACAACGGGGCAGATCACACTGGCCAGATGCACCGGCCAGTAGGGCACGCGCAGGTGTGGAGGAGAGACCTCCAGAACTTCGGCGATCGTATCAATAAGTTCCCGTAGAGTCGTATAGGCGGCGCCCCCGATAGTGAAGACCTCCCCCAGGGCGGCCTCCTTTTCCGAAGCCAGTAGAAAGCCATCGATGAGGTCGTCGATATAAGTCATGTGATAAAGCGATTTACCACTGCCGATCATCAGAAACCGGCGCTTAGAAATCGGCTTGAAGAGTTTCAGAAAGCGGGTATCTCCGGGACCATGGATACCTACGGGGCGCACCACTGTTCCGGCCAGCCCCTCTTTAAAGGCTTCGCGCGCCAGCAGCTCCCCCTCAAGCTTGGTCTGCTGATAAATATCGCCGGGGTTAAATGGTGCCTCTTCATCGGCCGGGGGGTCGGAAATCTCCCCCTGCACCCCGACAGTAGAGCAGTGTACAAATCGCCCGACGCCCTTCTCTTTCGCTGCGGCCAGCAGATGCCGCGTGGCATCGGCATTGACCTTGCGGAACTCATCTTCACTGTCATGTTCGGTGCGGAAGGCGGCGGCAATGTTAAAGATTCGATCGCGCGGCTCATATGCCTGCATTACCGATTCAGCCGAGGTAATATCCACCACTATCGGCTTTACTCCCCACTCAACAAGCTCCTTGACATCGCTTGATGCGCGCACAAAAGCGCTCACCTCATCTCCATCATCACACAATCGGCGACATAGCGCCCGCCCGGTAAAACCCGTCGCACCTGTAACAAGAATAGTTTGTTTCATTTCCCCCCCTCCATCCATTCACGATGCCAGGCCTGGAACACCATCATGGTCCACAACACGTGGCTATGGTTAGCCGACCCTTCCAAATGCTGCTGCATCATGGCAGAAACTTCCTTACAATCAAAAATCCCCTGAGAGCGCAGTCGATCAGGGGAGAGCGAGCTCTCCATTAATGGCCGCAGAGTGCTCTTCAACCACTGTTTAATCGGAATGCTGAAGCCCTCCTTGGGGCGGTACAGACATTCACGCGGGATATAGCGCTCGGCAACTTTCTTGAGAATCGACTTGGTTTCCCCGCGGTCCAGCTTCAATGACCCCGGAACCTGAAAGGCCCTCTGCACCACATCGCGGTCAAGATAAGGAACACGCGCCTCCAGCGATACTGCCATCGACATACGATCGACCTTTGTCAGAATGTTATCCACCAGATAGCTTTTCAGGTCCACATACAGAAGTTTATTGATTCTATCGAAGCCCTCTGTCTGCTCAAAAAGATCTGTAATATGCGCCCCGGCCGGACGCTTAAGGCCACCGACCGCATCACCCGACAAAAGGCGGTTTCGCAACACCTCACCGGCAAAAAGGCGCCAGCGTGCATGACGCAGTTCAGGTGCATGCCCCATCCCCTCCATCAGGCGCTTGAGCTTATTTCTAAACCCCTTTTTCGCGTCTTTCGGTGCCAGCATGCGCTGTAATCCGGAAAATGGGCCGCCGAGAAGGCGTGACCCACCCCACGAATCAAGCCAGCGGGCACTCATCGACTGAGCATAATAGCCCTCATATCCCGC
>CAZAKU010000297.1:0-5952 GCA_964485765.1 uncultured Lentisphaerales bacterium | reverse complement strand
ACCATGGGCAGTGTATCGAATGTCGGACTTATGGCACAGAAAGCGGAGGAGTATGGCTCGCACGACAAGACCTTTCAGAGCCCTGCTGATGGTGTCGTGAGGGTTTTGAGTGATGCAGGCGAGGTATTGCTTGAACAGCCTGTAGAAAAGAACGATATATTCAGGATGTGTCAGGTCAAGGATGCTCCTGTTCAGGATTGGGTTAAACTTGCCGTTAAGCGCGCCCGCGCTACAAAAGCACTTACCATCTTCTGGCTCGATGCCGATCGTGCTCATGATTCAGAGCTGATCAGGAAGGTCGAGAAGTATCTTCCGGAACACGATACGGATGGTCTTGAAATAAAGGTGATCTCTCCTGTAGAAGCAACCCGCCTGTCATTAATGTATATTCGGGAGGGGAAGGATACCGTATCGGTTACAGGTAACGTTCTGCGCGATTATCTTACCGATCTGTTTCCGATTCTTGAGGTCGGCACAAGTGCCAAGATGCTTTCGATTGTTCCGCTTATGAACGGCGGAGGACTGTTTGAGACAGGAGCCGGAGGTTCGGCCCCTAAGCATGTTCAGCAGTTTGTTGCCGAAAATCACCTGCGCTGGGATTCCCTTGGTGAATTTCTCGCCTTGAGCGCATCGCTGGATCACCTCTCGCAGGTGTACAGTAATAGCGCAGCCAGTCTGCTTTCCGAGACTCTTGAGCTGGCTATAGCTCAATTCCTGGAAACAAACAGGTCTCCATCCAGGGTTGTGCATGAAATTGACAACCGAGGCTCTCATTTCTATCTGGCTATGTATTGGGCCGCAGCTCTGACAGAGCAGGATAAGGATGCCGGATTAAGCTCACTGTTTGCCCCTGTTGCACAGGCATTGCGGGACAATGAGGAGCAGATTATCGCAGAGCTCAACGAGGTGCAGGGAGAAACCGTTGATATTGGCGGGTACTACCGGACAGAGCAGGATTTGGTTAGAACAGCAATGTGTCCCAGCAGTACCTTCAATGCGATAATCGCTGGTGTGCGTCGTTGATTACACCAAATCACACGCATCTGGCGGCATCCAGTGAGCGTCTTTCTCATTCCATTTGACGTTACACCCGATCGGGTTTGTCATGGGCGTCGAGACCGGTTTGCCTTCCAAATGCTCTGCCAGCGCATTTTCAAGATCGTTTACCGTTGCGTCCGCTCCATTTCTGGGGGTGTCTATTCCCCGTCCGGTATAGATCAGTTTTCGCCCTTTGTCGAAAACATAGAAATGCGGTGTTCTAAGGGCTCCGTAAGCCAGCGCAACCTCCTGTGACAGGTCGCGGGTATAGAGCCACGGGAAGTTATGCTCATTCATCCGGGTAACCATATGAGCGAAATCATCGTTACTATGGGTTGCTTCGCTGTTGGAATTGATCCCTATGAACGCCACCCCTTTATCGCTGAACCTCTCGACTGTCGCTCGTGTGTTTTCATCCGATCCGAATACGAACGGACAGTGATTACATGTGAAAAAGACTACCAGTACCTCTGCATCACTGAATGATGAAAGGCTGTAGTTACTGCCGTCAGTGGCAGGCAGATTGAAGTCAGGGGCGCTATCGCCTAGTTGCAGCGTGAATGGCATGTGTGTCTCCTTAGGTCAGTCATCACTCTCTTCTGTCGGGTCGTATGCGTCGAGTGGCTCGATCTCGTTCAGATCCTCATCCTCTTCGAGCTTGCCCTCTTCGTTGGAACCGGTATCTTCTTCAGGTTTATTGCCCCTGTACTTATGGCGACAATCGATGCAGTAAAAATACTGTTTATTCCATGAGGTGGATTCCTCTTTGCCGCAGCTGTCGCATGCGCGGGTGCGCTTGCGCTTTCCATTACGACAGGAGGAACAGCAGAAGGCGGTGCCCTCCCATGTTGTTTTCTCCTCCTCACCGCATATCTCACATACCCGTAGTGATTCTTCGAGCTTCCGCCTTATATCCTTTGTGTGAAGATCCAGATAGATGGGCAGGAAGTCATATAGCGATACGTCACCCAGCAACTCTTCGCTTGTGACACTGCGCTTCTTTTCATCCTTGATAGAGACCAGCTGTACACGTTTGCCAAGGGCGCGTATCCGCTGCAGCAGGGGCTTGTAGTTCAGGCTGCCTCCTATTAGGACGGCAATGTCATAGCTTGCCGGAAGTGTGGCGTAGAACATCATTTCAGTCGCCAGAGCTACCTCGACACAGTGTTCATCCATCTTTGGTTTGTTGCTTTGCTTGAAATCGATGTCGTACAGCTGTACATCGAACATGCAGCGCTGCGAAAGGTATTCATAAAAGAGTTGCTGTTTTCCCGGCGCATGGCCGCTCTTGTTTACTGATGTCGCGCCGAAATAGTAGGTTCTTACAACGTCGGTATCCAGATCAAGCTGATCTGCTATCTTATCGGAGATAAGCGCCGGTAGTTTTGAGTAATCTATCTCGAAGCTTTCCTCATCGGTGATGTCGATAATCGCTTTTCTGTTATGATATAACCAGGATCCGTCAATAAAGATCATTGTCTTCAAGGACATTGCTACACTCCTTACAGCTTTTCCGGGCATCTTATATGTACACCGGATTTTTGATTTGTTATCTGGCCTATTGACCTGTTTGTTGCCGGTGTTTATACGTCCCGGCCCTTTTTGTGACAATTAATCACCTAACATGATCATAATTTATATCAACTATCATCTGTCGGCAATACTTTTTAGCTGTTTATGCGGCTTTACTCCCGGATCACTACTTTGTAGGTTATTGGGTATTACGAGGTTATTGGTGTCAATTTATTGAGGCGATTTGTCGAATGGCTCAGAAAGAGAGACTAGATGTTCTGGTACACCGGGCGGGATTGGCTGAGAGCATTGATAAAGCCCAGCGGCTGATTCAGGCCGGGCAAGTTCGCATTGCTGGACACCCGTCCACTAAGCCGGGGTATCGCTTCTCTGTAGATATCCTGCCTGAAGTGATTCATAGTGAGCGTTTTGTTTCGCGTGGCGGCAAAAAACTCGAGGGCGCTTTCGAGGCGTTCGGGTTGTCGGTGGAGGGGCTGATCTGCCTGGATGTCGGCGCATCGACAGGGGGGTTTAGCGATTGCCTGCTGCAGCACGGCGCAACACATGTGGTCGCCGTGGATGTGGGGCGCGGGCAGCTGCATTGGAAACTGCGCACCGATGAGCGGGTAACCGTTATGGAGGGGTTTAACGCCCGGTATCTGGCGGCTAAGGATCTGGAACTGTCACCACAGTTTGCCGTGACCGATGTGAGCTTTATATCTCTGAAGTTGATATTGCCTCCGATGGCTGACGTTATTGTGGCAGGGAGTGAGATGGTTAGCCTCATAAAGCCTCAGTTTGAGGCGGCGCGCTCTCAGGTTGGTCGGGGCGGTGTCGTACGTGATGAAGGCGTGCGGAGGGATGTGGTGGAGAGGGTCCGTACTTTCGGTACGGAGGAGCTTGGTCTTGAGTGGCTGGGGTGTGTGGAGTCGCCTATTACAGGGCCGAAGGGTAATGTTGAGTTTTTGGCGCATTGGCGTAAGCCGGGAGTCGGTGGGTGAGCGATTGCTCTCTTCTGTACTGTGTGTGTCTTGAGCCGGGAATGTGTCTCCCCGGGTTATGAGTTTGAGTTGATTGTTGGGGAGTGGGTTGTTTGGGACGCGCTTTGCAGCGCGGAGCAGCAGTTGAGACAGGAAAAGCATTGATCTCTAATAATCTCTGATCACCTCCTGATAAGCCGATCCGCAGATACCTTCCGCGCGTTTTAACGACTCTGGGTGCTTGCCCCTTTTCGGGGAGGGCGGTAGTATGTCGCCTTTGTTATCGAATTGAAGTGTCCGGGGTAGGGAAGGGTGTGATGCAGTTTGTCCGTCGAGTAGTTGATAAGATTAGCGCAATGAATCCGCAGTTGCGGTTGTTTGTGGTGGGTGTTGGCCTCCTGTCTGTTTGCGGAGGAATTTTCGAGACGGTCTTTAATAACTTCCTGAATGACAGCTTTGTCATAGGCGCAGATACACGCGGATACCTCGAGTTTCCACGTGAGCTGCCCGGTTTTCTGACCGTTCTGTTTGCAGGCATGCTCTGTTTTGTCTCCGAAACACTCGTAGCCGCTTTCTCTGCCTTTGCGATTGGGTTCGGTATCCTGGGGATTGTGATCTGGGGGCAGTCATGGCCTGTTATGATTATTTTCCTTATTATCTGGAGTGCCGGCACGCATGTGATGATGCCTATCCGGAGCTCTATTACGATGGAGCTGTCGGGCTCTAAAGGCAAAGGCCGCAGGCTGGGGCAGGTCGCGGGTGCATCTATTGCAGCAGCTCTCTTAGGATGCCTGTTCGTCTGGTTCCTGAAGCCATCTCTGAGCGGCAATTACCACATCGCGCTCCTGGTGGCTGCAGGGGCGGCAATCCTCTCCGGAATCGTGTTTCTCTTTATGCGAATGCCCGGTGCTCATCTGAAACGGCCACGCTTCGTTTGGCGTCGTGAGTACAGGCTATACTACATCCTGGCATTCCTGTTTGGAGCCAGAAAACAGATTTTTATAACCTTCGGCCCCTGGGTCCTTATACGCGTATTCGAGCAACCCGCCCATATCTTTGCCAAGCTGTGGATTGCATCCTCGCTTATCGGCCTCTGGCTGCAGCCGATGCTGGGGCGTTTCATAGATCATTTCGGCGAAAAACGGATACTTATGGTCGATTCCGTTCTGGTGGCAACGGTCTGCGCCGGGTATGGTTGCGCACACCTTATTGGGAATCAGGCGCTGGCGTTATGGGTGCTCTACGTGTGCTACGTAACCGATCATCTCCTCTTTGGTGTTAATATGGCCCGTACTACCTACCTGTCAAAGATCGCCATCAAACCTGAGGATGTGTCGCCAACACTCTCAATGGGAGTAACAATCAATCATATTGTGTCTATGTCCGTGCCTGCGCTGGGTGGCCTGATGTGGGTTTATTGGGGACATCATACAGTTTTCATCGCTGCCGCAGGAATCGCTGTCATTATGTTTGTTTTCAGCAGCCGTGTCAGGACGCAGCAAGCCTGAGTACCAGGAAAGTCGCCCTGTTTCCAGGGAAATACTTATGAGGCGAGCAGTACACTGCTCGTGAAATAAGCAGGTTAGGCGAGCACAACCCCCCGGATCTACCGAACTGTCGTTCTCCAAACCAAGAATATCAGCTTCCTGTTTGACGCATCTATGGAGTAACTATAGAATGCTTTTTGGTTGAAAGCGCATATGTCCTGCATGGACGGCGCATACTATTGCACTCTGGTTAAGTCTGTGCGGATGATGTGTGTGTTATATGCTCAAAAGTGGCGTATCCCGCAAGCCTGTTAAAAGGAGATGGAGATGAAGAAACTGATTAGTGCTCTCTTTGTATTCTGTGCATTTATAGTAATGCACCCAGCCTTTGCACAAGAGGTTGAAACTAAAAAGGTTGAAGGCTTTGAAGGCGTTATCGCCAGGAGTTACAGCGACTCTAAAGAGTGGTGGGCACCGGAGGATCGCCCTCCAAAGGATGCGCCCAATGTCATTATATTTCTGCTCGACGATGTGGGGTTCGCTCAGGTTGGCAGCTTTGGCGGTCTGATTAAGACGCCTAGTATCGATAAACTGGCCGCTGGCGGTCTGCGTTATAACAACTTCCACACTACAGCCTTGTGCTCTCCATCGCGTGCTTCCCTGATGGCAGGACGTTACCCGCACTCAATCGGGCTCGGGAGCCATGCCCTAACCGCAATGGGATTTCCCGGCTACAACGCGATAATGCCGGAATCGGCCAAATCGGTGGCTAACTATCTCCAGGAAGCGGGATACGTGAATTATGCGCTGGGTAAGTGGGATCACACCCCCTTATATGAGGTCTCACAGGTAGGACCATTCGATCGATGGCCCAGCGGCGAGGGCTTTCAGCATGCCTATACCTTTATGGCCGCTGACGTACATCAGTTTGTGCC
>CAZAKU010000296.1:0-3526 GCA_964485765.1 uncultured Lentisphaerales bacterium | reverse complement strand
TGGGGGTTTTCCCGATGCCTATGATTTCTTCCATTGTCTCCATGAACTTTGCGGGGTGTGCTGTTTCGAGGAAGACCCCCGTTTCATTCTCCTCCAGCAGTTCATTGAGTGCTTCGAAACCACAGGCTCCATGTGGGTCGCAGATGTAGCCAGTTTCTTTGTAGAGATTGAGGATGATTTCGCGTATTTTGATGTCGCTGTAGCTACGCCCCTGAATGATGGATGTAATAGCCTCATGTGAGTTGTTGTATAGGTCGAGGATTCGGGCAAAATTGCTTGGATCTCCGACGTCCATGGCGTTGGCAATGGTTTCGATAGAGGTCCGGGGGCGATATCTCCCGCTTTCCAGATATTGGCAGAAAATGTCGTTTGAGTTGTTAGCGGATATGAAGTGAGATACGGGCAACCCCATTTCGCGGGCAATAAGACCGGCCGTAAGGTTTCCGAAGTTTCCGCTGGGCACTGAAAAAACTAGTTTCCGGTTCTCGAGCGCTCCCAACTCCTTCAGTCTGGCGTATGCGTTGAAGTAGTAGAAAGACTGTGGCATAAAACGGGCGATGTTGATTGAGTTGGCTGAAGTGAGGGTCAGTTTTTTGTTAAGTTCAGTGTCTGAAAATGCACTTTTAACGAGTCTCTGGCAGTCGTCGAATGTGCCGTCGATCTCTATGGCTGTGATGTTGCGACCGAGGGTAGTAAACTGTGCCTCCTGGATTCGGCTCACTTTCCCCTTTGGATATAGCACGAAGACATGAATGCCCTCGACTCCCAGAAAACCGTTTGCCACCGCGCTGCCCGTGTCGCCTGATGTTGCCACAAGTACATTTACCGTGCCGTCGGTGTCGCGGATAAAGAGACTGAGCGTTCTGGCCATGAAGCGTGCGCCGACATCTTTGAATGCCAGGGTAGGGCCATGGAAAAGCTCCAGAGAGTATATGTTGCGGGTTACTCTCTTTGTCGGGCAGTCGAACGATAAGGTGTCAGTTACAATCTGCCTGAGTGTTGAGGATTCGATATCCTCGCCGAAAAGATTTTCTGCAACGGTACATGCGATGTCGTGAAAGGAGAGTGTTTCAATGGATTCAAAGAATTCAGGCTCAAGGCGCTTGATACGCTCAGGCATAAAAAGACCCTGGTCTGATGCAAGTCCGTTGATAACGGCGCTTTTCAGAGAAGCCGGCGCGGAGTTTTTGTTGGTACTGTAATATTTCATGCAGCCTTGATTCCTATGGATGCTGGTGGCGTGACGCTTTGTCTGGCGCCGTTATTGGATGGCGAGAAGATTACGCATGAATTGCGAACCTTTAAGAAGGCCGACTGCCCCTTTGAGTACGCTCTCTTCATCGTATGTGTCAACCATGTCAGGGCTTGCCCCGGGGGAGTATATTGAGAACGGTACCGGCGTGCGGGTATGGGTTTTAAGTTTACAGGGGGTAGGGTGGTCGGGCAGGAATGCGATTGTCACATTATCCTTGAGCGCTACTGTTTTCTCGATTATATGTTTTACAACGAATCGGTCAATATCCTCGATGGTCCTTTTTTTGAGGTCGAAATCTCCTTCGTGGCCGGCTTCGTCGGGCGCTTCGATATGCAGGTATACAAAATCGCTGCTTTCAAGTGCTTCTACAGCAGCTTCAGCCTTTCCTTTGTAGTTTGTGTCATAATTGCCTGTGGCACCATCGACAGAGATTACAGCCATTCCGGCATAAATCCCGATGCCTTTTATGAGGTCTACCGCTGAGATGACAGCTGCGCTCTTTATGCCATACATCTCCTTCAGTGTCGGCATTTCGGGCTTGTAGCCGGCAGCCCATAGCCATACTGAGTTGGCCGGGGATAGTCCCTTCCGAATCCTTCTCAAATTTACGGGGTGTTCTTTGAGAATACTATGAGATCTGAGTGTGAATTCACGAAGAAGATTGGCGGTTGTTTCTGCCGTCTCAGTTTCGGCTTTGGGCAGATAATCAGTGAATGGTTCACCGATGTGATCGTGAGGAGGGACGAGATGCAGGCTTTTATTGCCTCCCCGCACTACCATCAGGTGCCGGTATGAAACGCCGGGATAGAGGCGTGCGGTTTCGTTTCCCAGTTGCATTTCAAGACATTGAATAAGTTCGCAGGCCTCTTCCGTTGATATGTGGCCGGCTGAGTGGTTCTTAATCAGACCCTCTTCAACAGTTATAAGGTTGCAGCGCATGGCCATTTCGGATGATTGCAGTTTAATGCCCATAGCTGCGGCTTCGAGGGGGCCGCGCCCTTCAAAAACCGCCTCTACGTCGTACCCCAGAATACCCATGTTGGCGACCGCACTGCCGGGTGACAGCGAGTCGGGTACTGTTTTAAGACGGCCGGAACGGCCATGTTTCGTCAGCCAGTCAATATTGGGCTTATTGGCAGCCTGTAGAGGGGTGAGGCCGTTATATGCTTCGTTAGGTTCATCGGCCATTCCATCCCCGATGATAAGTATATATTTCATTTCAGGGGGTAGATTCCTTTGTTATAGCCATCGCAATCGATTGCAGCAGTCGGTTGTATGCCTGGATGATATCCTCTGGTGAGTTGCTTTTAAGTTTTGTGCTGAATCGCTGGTTTTTTATGATAGTAGGATCTTCTTTTTCTGAAGTACTCCAGCTCACGGATGCAACAGCCTTGTCGCCGCTGGCGATTAACTCTTCGATGTTTATGCTGACTTTGCTATCGGGCGATATCCCGGTTATACCCGATGTGTAAAGTACAGATGATGGAGAAGCGGTTCTTAATTCATGAATCAGAACTCTTGATATTCCATCTTCAATATCCTCTCCCCAGCGCTGAAACTCCTGCATCTTGATCTCTCCGTTGTCCTTCAGAGAGATGATTTGGGGTCTTCGCAGGTATTCTGGAATTGATTCTATGCGTACAAGGATTACTCTTTCCGTATCCGTAATTGCGTTGCCTGGTGTGCTGATGGGTTGGAGGGTATAGTACGTGTATTTGGCAGTACGGGCGCAACCGCATATTAAGGTGATGACGGTTGTTGCTGTCAGTGCGGTCGCTACTATTCTTTTGGATGTTTTCATGAAAGACTCCTGTTATTTTTTGCCGCGAATGATCGCTTCTGGGGTGCGTTCAAGTGATTCGGCCAGTTGGCGAAACGACCTCATGGCATCTGAGATTTCGCGCAGGGCTGAAATCACCTTTGCGTTCACGGGAGATCCCGGTGCGATGAGTGCTGTTGCTTTATCGCTAAGTAGTGTCAGGCTGGTGATAAGTGCGGCCGTTTTCTCGGATGTCGCTGTCATGTTGGCTATTAGAGGGTCTATGTCGGCGTCGAAATCGGAGATAAGTCGGGTTGTTGCGGTCAAGGTTTCATCGAAGGAGGTTACGATATAATCCAGTTTGTTTGTAATATCATTTCGGATATCACTGACATGCATATCAAGCCCTTTAGATGTTTTGTTAAGCATAGCTACAGTTTCATTCAGATTGGATATTGACATTCGCAGTGCCGGGCCTTCCATTATGCTGCGCAGGTTCTTTACAACCGGGT
>CAZAKU010000295.1:0-6247 GCA_964485765.1 uncultured Lentisphaerales bacterium | reverse complement strand
GAATGGCGCCCGCGGGGTTGAATGCACAATAAACGGATTGGGCGAACGTGCAGGCAATGCCGCAATGGAGGAGGTCGTCATGGCGTTGAAGACACGCAGCGACCTCTTTGGAGAGCTGAAAACCGGAATACAGACACAACGGCTCTACCAGACCAGCCGTCTGGTCAGCCGCCTGACCGGCATGACTCTGCAGCGTAACAAGGCCATTGTCGGCGCCAACGCATTCGCACATGAATCGGGGATCCATCAGGACGGTATGCTGAAAGAGCGTTCAACCTACGAAATCATGCGGCCACAGGATGTAGGAATCGACGGCACCAATCTGGTGCTGGGCAAACACTCCGGCCGACACGCCTTCGCCGACCGTATGGAGAAACTGGGCTTCCGCCTAACCAAGGAGGAGGTACAGAATGCATACGAGCGCTTCATTGCGCTGGCCGACAAAAAGAAAAATGTATACGACGATGACCTCTTTATAATCGGCAGCGAAGGTGTTGATGAGAATACAACCGATGTTTACCTGCTTCAGTACCTGAGCGTATCCAACGGAACCAGCACAATCCCAACCGCAACTGTTCGTCTGCGAAAAGGTGATCAGCTGCTTGAAGATGCCGCCTGTGGTGACGGCCCCGTCGATGCCGCCCTGCGCAGCATCGACCGTATGACAGGTGTACATGGAAAGTTAGAGGATTACTCCCTGCAGTCCATAACCGTCGGGAAGGACGCTATCGGAGAGGTAAGTGTACGTGTAGCCTTCGGTGATCGGCGCCTGAGCGCCAAAGCATCAAGTACAGATATCGTAGAGGCCAGCGTTAAGGCATACCTGAGTTGCGTTAACCGGTTGCTCAGTGAAGACAAGAACCTGAAAGAGAGCAGCGTGGCAAACCCATGATTATAAACGGAAAAACCATCCCCTTTGCGGTTCTTGGTCACCCTGTGGCCCACAGCCTGTCGCCGGCAATGCACAACGCATCGCTGCGCGAGCTGGGGATGAACGCCGCTTACACAGCCTATGATGTAGAGCCTGATCACCTGATGGACACTCTGCGCGGCATGTGGCGCATGGGATTCAGAGGTGTGAACCTTACAATCCCGCTTAAAGAGGTCGCTTTTGCCGGCATTACCCGATGCGACCACAGCGCCGAAATAGCCGGAGCCGTTAACACTGTTGCCTTCGACGAAGAGGGTCTGCGGGGTTACAGTACCGATGGTGTAGGCTTTCTGAACGATCTGCAGGAGTGCTTTGCAACAGCGCCAAAAGGTCAGCGTGTGCTTATCCTTGGCTGCGGAGGTGTAGGCAGAACCCTTGCCATAACCTGCGCCGAACAGGGCGCCGCCGAGGTAATGCTGGCCAACCGCACACAGGAGCGCGCAGAGGTAGTTGCCGACGAGATCCCCCGCTTCGCACCGGATGCCAGGGTCACCCTAGTCCCACAGGAGCAATGGAGTACTATCTCACGGGAGGCGGACATCATTATCCAATGTACATCGCACGGGATGAATCCCGGAGAAGCGCCCCTGCTCCCCGCCACAGCATTCAGGGAGGGGCAAATTCTTTATGACACTATATATGTAAGCCCCACCACCCCGCTTATGGCAGTTGCTGAAAGTGCAGGATCCAAAACGGCAAATGGCCTCGGAATGCTGCTGCATCAGGGTGCCGAATCTTTCCGTATATGGACAGGCATGGAGCCGGACACCCGGGCTATGCGTACAGCTCTCGAAAATTCAGTTTACTGATGCATCGGTGATAGCCCAGCTGTGTTATAATCTGCGCAAATATCGGCGTATACTCAAAAAAGTGAATATTGACACTACAGGGCTGTTTTACTACTTTTCAGTGATCACACAGGAGAAACGCAACATGACAGCGGCAACAATAAGAGTAACTACCGGTCAGACTTGTATAACAGCTCTGCTGTCACTGTTTCTGGCATCGCCCGGCATAGCCGACACCTCAACAAATGAGATTGAAACCACAGCGGCGAGCGGCAGTGATGAGGAGATTACAATTACGGCCGAAAGGTCTCCTGTGGAGAAGGGAGAGAGGTCATATCTCATATCTCTACCAACCCGTGACCTTATGCAGCGACCACTTGCAGAGATGCCCGGGCTGGAAATAGCAACCAGCGTTGTGGGCGCTGATGAAATCGAATGGCTGAACGCCTACAGCACTGTTGACGCACTTAACTGGACACCCGGTGCATGGACGGAATCACGCGGCCGCAAAGTAAAGCAGTTCTTCAGTGTGCGCGGACAGCGCTACCCCTACCCCGGCTACCTCATCGACAACGGCTGGTTCCGTGAGTTCCACGAGATCAACTACTATCTCGACGCCTGGAACTTTGAAAGAATTGAAGTACTGCGTTCCAGTGCAGCCCTGATGCTGAGTCCTGAAAGCATGACAGGGGCCATTAACCTCGTCCCGCGTATTTACCGCGAAGAGGAGACGCGCATCGGAGCGGAATACGGCACCGACAACTATACCCGCTTACGGGCAAGCTACGGAACCCCTGTTGGCGACAAAACGGCCATCGGCGGCAGCGTGTCGTTCTTCCATACCGACGGACCGGAAGATGAAAATGCACGTGAAAACATCGGCAATATCTACGCCAGCCTGGCTCACTCTTTCACCGACGAACTCGAATTCGTCATCTACGGATTTTATGTAAACGGAGACCGGCAGTTGCGTCAGGCACAACCTCCTGCAAGCAAATCACTGCAGACAAGAGTCGAGGAGTATGACCCAATCGATGCGTACATCGGCGTCGCCAAGATAACATATCGCCCCAATGACCGGGCAACCACTGAAGCTGTATTAAACGGCGCATGGCGCGAGCTTGAGGGCCACCGTGAAGGACGCCCCGACTGGACGGAACGTGACTACGAGTATGGCGCCCGCCTGACCCAGTCACTCCTTTTGAACGCCGATAACGTTCTGCGCTTCGACGGCATGGTCAACCGCTGGAAAACCCCGACAGGAAAGCGCTTCTACGTTAACCGTCCCGGTGACATCGCCACCTACAGTTTGGCAATTGCAGATGAACAGCAGTACGAACGCTGGCTGATAGGAGCCGGTTACCGCTATTCCCGCAGCTACATCAAGGAGTTCGGAGGGTTTAACGTTGAAGGCAGCTCTGCGGGCTTAACCTCCGTAAAGGTAGAGGATGAATGGGAAGACCCGAAACATACACTATCGCTGAGCGCAGCATATGATCTTAGCGAGGAATACCGCGTATTGGGTAACTTCGGTGGTGGAATCGTCGGGGCCAGCCCCGGAATGCTCAACAGCGACCTTCAGACACCCGAAGATGAAACACGCTATAAATATGATCTCGGGATACGTGGATCATGGGGTGGTTTCGGAGAGGTAATCCTTACCGGCTTCTTCGTCGACCAGCACGACGCAGCCGTAATCGTATCCGACACCGTTGTTGTTAATGGCGATGACTTCTCTCTGTACGAAAACAAAGATCGCCAGAGCTATGGCGTAGAGCTGGACATCCGCAGCCGCCGACTGGACTGTGGAGTACAGCTGTTCGGCAATGCAGTGGCAATGCGAGCACGCGTAGAAAACCCGGATGGCTCTACAGAGACAGATGAAGAGGTCCCTGACCTCATCCTGGGAGGAGGCATCTCGTACCTGATTGGCGTTTTCGATACCAGCGTTTTTGCCAAATCAGTATCTGAATACGAGAATGACAGATTCCTGCCTGCGATGTCGGAGCCCGAGAGCCTGGGAGATTTCACCCAGGTTGATGTTCAACTCAGTTATTTCTTCGGAAATGCCCTTCGCAGCAGAGCCTATGTGCGTGTCGACAACATCAGCGACGAAACATTCTCGACTGTTAACGGCTACCCGGATATCGGACGTCAGTACAAAGCAGGAATAGAACTAGTCTTTTAACCTCGCTGCAGAGAGTATATATGAAATATTTCGGTATTCTTCTGATAACGGCACTTCATCTTTCTGCTGTTGCCGCAGGCACGGCAGATACGACGACTGATACGCCTGTATCGGAACAGATTATTGCAGAGCTGCAGCAGGCCGATAGCGCCCGCTCCCAGCGGATGTCCGAGGCACAGGAATGGGAGATGGAGGAGCAACGCCTGGAGCTGCTGCTGAGCACATTGCAGCGCGAGGCGGAGCGGCTCGAGAAGGAAGCAAGCCGAGACGAAGGTGAGTATTCACTTAAGGAGAAGGAGGCCTCTGCTCTCATCGAAAAGGAGTCAAAACTTCAGGAGTGGCGGATTCAACTGGATGAGCTTGCCGAAGTAATAAATTCCGAACTGGATGAACTAAACCGCATCAGTCCCCCCGGACTTGTACCTAAACAGATACCACCCACAAGCGCAAAACCGGAAGAACACTTCTATACCGCCCTGCGTCGACTGGATCAGACCACCAGAATGACAGAGTCTGCGGGTATTGAGCTTGTAAGCGGAACACTCAATGGAGAGTCTGTAACGGTACGCCTGCTGCGTGCAGGCGGCGTCACGGCATGGTGGCAGTCACTTGACGGGGAGAATGGCGGCACAGCGACCAGCACCTCCGGCAACCTTACGCTCCAGACTGGAACAGCGGGAGAGATTGAACAGATTCACCAAAGTTTCGAGATCATGGAGAGCCGCAGTCCTGCCAAATGGGTCTTCCTGCCAATGCAGAGTCCGGAGGCACCATAACCATGATTTCAGAAACCAAACGGGGTTTACTGGCACTGGTATTACTGTGCACCGCATCGTCCGCTCTCGCCGCCGACAAAAGTGATGCAAGCGCTCTGCTTAACATGGCCCATACCAGCCGGCAGGAGGCAGAGGTAAAACTTGCCCGTGAGCGCAATCAGCGTCTTGAAAAGCGTAAAGCCATCGCTCAACGCATACAGGCCGGGTACGAACGACTCGAAATCGCCCGCAAAAAGGCGGAAAGAGCATCAGCCAGGTTGGTCTCAATAAATGAGAGCACCGAGAACAGCGCCCATAAAATTGCCGACTTCGAGAAGCAGCTCAGCACACTTACACGCCAAACCGCACAGGCCGCAGGTCTGCCGCCACCATATATTTATGAAGCCCTGAAAACCGAGATTGGGGCACACATTGATTCGCGGCTGGAGGCTATTCAGAGTGCGTGCGCTATAACATACTCTCCCGAGACCGTAATCGACCGTAAAGGCGCAGAGCAGGAGATTCCGATTCTGCGCATCGGAAAATTTGCAGCCTACGCCTGTGGCATGGAGGATGACACAGCCGGACTGCTGTTATCGGCACCCGAATCGAAACCCCGCATTATTGGTCCTTTCCTGAAAACTGAATGGGTAGAAGAGCTACGCTCCGCAGCAGAGGGGAACATGGCACGCATACCGGTTGATATCGATGGGAGCATGCAGAAGCGCCAGCCTAAAGCAAAAACATCATTCAAAGAGAAGGTGGCAACAGGAGGCCCGTTCATATACCCGATCATTTTTGTCGGCCTAATTGGTGCACTGCTTGCCGTTGAGCGTTTCATTTACCTGCTGTCGACCCAATGCCCTCCCCGCCTTATAAACAACCTGTGTGATGAGATAAAGAGGGGCAACGCACAGGCGGCAGAGAGATGCGCAGCTCTGGTGCGCGGCCCCGGTGCACGTATCGCAAGGGCATCTATCGATGTTCACAGTAAATCGGAAGATGAACGGGAAACTGCCATGGAGTCGGCCTTGCTGGCCGAAGCGCCGAAGATTGAACGATCACTGTCTCTTATCAGCGCCCTTGCATCCGTTGCCCCCCTGCTGGGTCTCCTCGGCACCGTGTCGGGCATGATAACAACATTCTCCACCATCGCTGTAGCTGGAACAGGCAACCCGAAACTCCTCTCGGGCGGCATATCAGAGGCGCTTATAACAACACAGCTTGGCCTGATGATCGGCATACCTTTGCTACTGCTGCATGCCTGGCTTGCCAGATGGGTTGAGCGGCGCGAGGCAATGCTTGAGTTTTATGCAATACAACTGTTCGGCCTTCAGCTCCACGAACAGCACGAAACACCCTCCGAGGACGCCGAAAGGTGATCTCCAAATCCATAACGTGGTTCGTCAGCGGCGGAGGCATAATGTATGCACTGGGCCTGCTCGGAGTCACTATGGCTTTCCTTATCCTTGAGCAATTCTCATCGGTCGAGCGTAATATTCGCTCTGCGGCGAGAGACAAAACTGCTGCCCGCACATATACCCCTCAACTGAAGGGGCACAGACGTGCCGGCATAATACACGCA
>CAZAKU010000294.1:0-5381 GCA_964485765.1 uncultured Lentisphaerales bacterium | reverse complement strand
TGTTATCACTGTAAGCATGTTATTTTCGGTAATGTCCTGAAGGCTGCAAAGGAGCTCGGGGTTTCGTATGTCGTTGATGGCACACATCTGGACGATGCCGGAGAGTATCGCCCGGGAAGAAAGGCGTTGTCAGAACTGGGTGTTCTTTCACCACTTGCCCTTTGCGGATTTAACAAAGAGATGGTGCGGGCGCGTTCAAGAGCGTTGGGGCTGGAAACGGCAGAACTCCCCTCATGTGCCTGCCTGGTGACGCGAATACCATACGGCGAAGAGGTCACCGAAGAGAGACTTGCGCGTATTGATCGTGCGGAATCCGCACTGCAGTCATTTGCATTCTCTCAGCTTCGGGTACGCGACCATGGTGATTTGGCGCGGTTGGAGTTGCAGAGCGAAGATTTCGTGCGTATGTTGTCGGACTGTTTGCGTGCGGAAGTGTGTGATTCTGTTCGTAGTGCCGGATACAAGTTTGTAACTCTGGATCTTATGGGTTACAGGGCTTCGAATCCGGAGGACATTGATAACGTTGGATCTGCCTGATTATCGGATCAGTATTCTGGCGAATCAGGGATTCCATATATATCTTAACGGACGTAAGATCCACACCTATGTCTGGTGGAAAGATATGCCGCTTGGCAAGACCGTGGGGCAGATGGTAGGTCCATCCCGCTCTGGCAGCAGAATATCATTGAGGGTTCTGAGCGGGCCAAAACGTCGGCGGAGATTAAACTCACCGACTACTGCTTAATCAGTAACGCCGGCGCATATGAGATGGGGGGATGCGAAGCATCAACCGGTATTTCGCGACAGTCCGGCGGGCAATTTCGATTCCCGTCTCCTTGAGCTGGTTCTGGATAGCCTGATCGGAGAGAGGTTTAGCCGTATCTTCGTTGTTAACCATAGTGTTGATAAGGTCTTTTACAGTCTTATTGGATACGTTTGTTCCATCTGCGGTTTTCAGCCCGGGGGTGAAGAAATACTTCATCTCGAAAATGCCGCTTGGCGTTTTCATATACTTATTGGCGACGGTCCGGCTGACAGTGGTTTCGTGCACGCCGACCTTATCGGCCACCTCCGCCATGGTTAGAGGCCTCAGGTGCGACAATCCGTTGTCGAGGAAAGCGCTTTGGGTGCTTACAATCTCCGAAGCGATACGGTATATGGTTTTTTGGCGCTGATGAATGCTCTTTATCAGAAATGCTCCGCTGCGGACGCGGTCACGTATGTATGTTTTAACCTTTGCTGTAGTGGAGGGGTCTCTCAGCAGCTTGCGATAGTGTGAGCTGATCCGTATATGCGGCAGCTGGTCATCGTCTACAAGTACAACATACTCTCCATCAATTTTCTGCACAATGACTTCGGGCAGCACGTAGCCGGCGACCTCAGCGCTGTATAGCCTCCCGGGGCGCGGGTCTAGCGATGTGATTGTTTCAATCGCCGCTTGTATCTCTTCAATCGGATGTTTGAGTTTTCTGGCAATAACCTGCACCTTGTGCGCTGCCAGTTCATCAATAAACTTGTCGACTATCCGGACCGGCAGGTCGTTCTCATGCCCGAGACGATGCAGTTGGACGAGAAGGCATTCCCGCAGGTCGCGTGCGCCCACACCGGTTGGGTGGAATTCCTGAACGACATGCAGGATCTCTTCAAGATGAGTAAGCTCTGCTCCGGTTGTTTCCGCCATTTCGGTGAGGTCCGCCGACATGTAGCCATCATCGCCAATGTTTCCGATGATCATCTCGGCAATCTGCTGGCTGGCTTCATCCATAGAGGTGAGGTGAAGCTGGTTCAGCAGGTGCTCCTGCAGCGATTCCGTCTGTGGGAGAGAATCGAGCATGAACTGGCGCTTTTCGGCCTGGTCAGAGCTGTAAGAGCTGTTTTGAAGGTTCTGGTAGAAGTAATCGCGCCAATCATCGTCGAGTTTTTGCAGTATTTCGAACTCTTTGTCGAAATCCATCTCGCTGTTGTCATCTTCGCGCTGCTCGGGCTTCTCCGCTTCTACACTGACATCGTTAGTTTCAACATCTTCAATGGCCGGATTGGTTTCGAGCTCCTGCTGGATCATGTTGCGGAGCTCCATGATCGGGACCTGCAGCATTTCGAGCGATTGACGCAACTGGGGCGCAAGCACCATCTGAAGGCGCTGCTGCTGCGACATGCTTAATGAGGGACCCACCATATACAACACTCCTTAAAGAGCAATAGTAGTGTATTTGCTTATGCAGATACAAGCTTACAGGACAGTTAATTGACTTTTTTCTGAGGGTTGGCCGATTTCCTGCTACATTCTTCTGTAAGCTCTGTTTTTCTGCCAAAAACAGTGCATTCAGGCCGTTTCACGATCTTGATTCACCAAAAGTTTATAACGGTAATCGAGAAAACTTGGCGACGTGGCGTGGTTTAGGCGCCACATGCGGCAACAGAGACTGATAATGCAGTCACGACCACTCACCTTTATGCCCGCGTTATGCGGTTTTTGGGCCTGCAATTCCGGGGTCAGTCCTGGAAGAACTCCTCGAGCCGCTCAAATACAGCGTGTTCCGCGCCATGGCGCTGCACACTAAGAACATCCTCGAGTTTAAGCATCTGGCGTATCATCTGCTCCAGTCGGTTGTCATCGTTGACAAGCAGCCATATTCTGCTGCGCTTGCAATCGCCAATGGGCATACAGAGTATCCCCTCTACGTTGAAGGCACGACGCGAAAAGAGACCACACACATGCGACATTACGCCGGGGTGGTTGTTGACGGTGAGCTCAAGGATTATATGAGCACTTCTATCTTTAGCTGTCGGCATCTTTTTCTCCTCCAATCATGGCGGTGTTTGCGCCTCCGGGAGCAACCATCGGGAAAACATTTTCGAATTCAGGAATCGGTATGCGTATTAGTGCCGGCCCTTTAGCGGAAAGGACGTCGGCAAGTATCTTCTGCGGTTTCGCGACTGTTCCCAGGTCAATCGCAGGCACGCTGAATCCCTCCGAAATTTCGCAGAAACGTGTGACCTGTTCGAATTTTGAGGCATGGTAGCGCTCGCCGTAAAAGAGTTCCTGCTGCTGGCGTACCAGTCCGAGTGACTGGTTGTCGAGTAACAGTATCTTGACGTTTACTCCAGTCTCAGCTGCGGTTGCCAGCTCCTGAATATTCATCAGAATGCTGCCGTCTCCGGTGAAGCATAGAACCGTTTTTTCGGGAGCAGCCAGAGCTGCCCCGATAGCTGCGGGAAGACCGAAGCTCATTGTTCCCAGTCCGCCGGATGTAAGCCATTTGCGTGGTTTGTTAAGTGGGTAGGCCTGAGCCGTCCACATCTGGTGCTGGCCTACATCTGTGCAGACTATAGCGTCGTCTCCGCACAGTTTCGCGCAATGGCGGATCAGTCCGTATGGTCTGAGCACATCATCAACACCAGGCATCAGCAGTGGTTTTGCCGCTTTAAGCTCACTTATCTCTTTCAGCCATTCGTCGTGCTTCGCCGGGTTGACTCTCAGCATAAGATCGGCCATAACCCTGCCGGCATCACCACTGAAGGCAACCTGTGCAGGCTTGATCTTTTCCAGCTCACTTGGGTCGATGTCGATGTGAATGATTTTGGCATCGGGGCAGAACTTCTCTGCGTTGCCTGTGGCACGGTCATCGAAACGGGCGCCTATGGCTATAAGCGTGTCGCACTTCGACATGGTAAGGTTTGTATAGCGTGCGCCATGCATCCCCAGCATGCCGATAAACAGGGGGTGATCCTGAGGGAAAGCTCCGAGTCCCATTAGTGTTAATGTGACGGGTATATTTGTCTTCTCTGCCAGGCGTAAAGCAATGTCACATGCCCCCGAGGTGATCACACCGCCACCCAGGTAGAGTACAGGTTTTTCGGCGGCGTTTATCAGCTCTGCCGCTTCTGCAACACTGTCGGCGCTGTGCTCAGGCAGCGGGTCCGCTACTCCCGGTTCGGGCCATTGCGAGATCGTTATCTCCTCTTTCTGCACATCCTTGGGCACATCAATCACTACCGGCCCCGGACGCCCTGAAGCGGCTATACGGAATGCTTCGGGTACTATGGTGAGCAGCTCTTTGGCTGATCGTGCAAAAAAGTTGTGCTTGGTGATCGGAATACTCAGTCCGTAAGTGTCTATCTCCTGAAAACTATCTGTGCCCACCATCGTCTGGGGGACCTGTCCGGTAATGCAAATCACAGGCACAGAATCCAGCTTGGCATCTGCAATAGCCGTCAGAATGTTTGTGGCGCCCGGGCCTGATGTAGCCATACATACTGCGGGTTTGCCGGTCACGCGTGCCATTCCCTGCGCTATAAAGCCTGCCCCCTGTTCGTGCCGGGCAAGTATATGGTGGATCGGGCTTTGCGACAGTGCGTCGTAAAGCGGTAGGTTTGCTCCACCGGGTATCCCGGCAATGGTCGTAATCCCCTGGCGCTGCAGCAACTCAACAAGTAATGCTGCTCCGGTCATTGTGCTCATCTTCAATTTCTCCTAATAACTGCCGTATGTGTGTATCCATCGACATGGGCGCGATTGTAGGTAATTATTCTTGTCTCTGTCCAGCTCTGAATAGTAGCTAAGAGGGAGTCTCATTGCGAGTCGGATTGCGGGTTGTTCAGGACGCCTTACTATCCGGCAATTTAACAACAACCATATTCGAGGGGTCCGCACAACTGCAGCCTTTGCATAATGCGTCGCACGCGCTCCTGTCGATCTCGACCTTGCCTTTGCGTTCGAGCAGTTCGAGCATTGGGGTAAGGGCGTCGGGCTGCATGTCGAAGTGTGTGCATAGCTCCCGCAGGGAGAGGCGTTTGTGTTGTAACAGTAACTGCTCTATCTCTTTAAACATATATTCCCCCTATTTTGTGCCTTCCGGTTTGGAGGCGGGTTTGCGTGCTTTCAGTTTAAGTCCGGTGAATGTTGTAAGAATTACGGAGAGACATATACCGATCCAGATGCCTGAACTGCCGGGGTGCTTTGCGAAGGTTGCGGTTTGGTAGAAAAGGGTCGATGTAAGCCAGGCCAAACCGGTGAGGTAACCAATAATGAAGAGCGTCCAGCGCAGATTGGTTTCGCGGTAAATTGCCGCCATTGCCGCGACACAGGGAGCGTAGATGAGAATAAAGAACAGATATGCCATGGCGCCCGCCTTGCCGTCGAAATAGCGTGCCAGTGCACTGAATGTTGAGCTCTGTACTCCCAGTCTTTCGGCGGTCGCCTCGGTGTCAGACAGCGGAGACCCCGATTCCTGCCCGGTCATTTCTTCAGGGCCTGCAAAGAACGCCTTAATGCCATCCGGTATTGTCTTGAAGGCTTTGCCAATATCCTTCCAGAAGTTAAAGGGGGGCTCCTCCTCCTGGATGCTCTCCTGAGCCTCCATCTGGCTGTAAAGGGTGTC
>CAZAKU010000293.1:0-7913 GCA_964485765.1 uncultured Lentisphaerales bacterium | reverse complement strand
AAACACATTTGCCCCGGCGGCGGCACACCTGCCGACTGTCTCGGCATTTACCCCGCCATCCACCATAAGGTCCAGATCGTTAAACCCGAGCCGCATAGCCTCACGCCGTATGTCGCGAACCTTATCCAGCACCCCCGGCATCATCGACTGTCCGCCATATCCCGGCTCGACCGTCATGCAGAGCACTTCATCCGTCAGCTCCAGCAGAGCGTAGGCTGCATCTGCCGGTGTTGCCGGATTCAGGGTGACTCCGGCACGCAAACCCAGCTTCCGAATCAGCTTGAGGGCGGCAACAGTATCAAATTCCGGCTCAACATGCACCAGAATAGTGGATGCACCGGCTTCGGCAAAGCGTTCGATGAAGAGATCGGCGTTATCGAGCATAAGATGTACGTTGCGCGGGATTTTCACGGCAGCCGTGGCCATCGCCACCACATCCGGACCGATACTCAGATTGGGCACAAAATGGCCATCCATTATATCCAGATGCAGTCCATCCGCACCGGCAGACTCCGCTGCCCGACATTCATCGCGGAGAATACCAAAATCGGCGGCAAGCAGTGATGGAAGGATTTTAATTTTCATGAGGCGCACAGTATCGCAATTCAATAGGTAACTTTCCAGAGAAAAAGACCCTTGGCCGGCGCAGAGGGAACCCTTGGAGTCCGTAAATGCGACTGCAGTACATCTGCTGTATCGGCAGGATCCTCCATACCGCCACCCACTCTAATCAGCCACCCGGAGAGCCCGCGGACCATTTTGTACAGGAACCCGCTGCCTGTAACCGACAGGGTTATCCTGCTCCCCCTGCGCACAGCCCTGAAGGCGTATATCTCCCTCACGGTGCTCACGACTTCCCGATTAGGGTTAGCAGAGAAGGCCACAAAGTCATGTACTCCGACCAGCAGGTCGGCCGCTGCCTGCATCCTGACAACATCCAGCGGGCGGCGGACGTGGGCAGTGTATAGGCGTTCACAGGGAGGAAGGACCTCGGCATTCCAGATAAAATAGCGATATTCCTTACGTAACACGCTCCAGCCTGCTTCGAAATCAGTCGACACCTCCTGCGCGGCGGATATGCGTATATCCTCAGGAAGAGTTGAATTCATGGCGCGTTCTACCTGAGTTCCGTTCATGCTTGTCAGCAGATCGGCATGTGCAACCTGCGCCCTGGCGTGCACCCCGCGGTCGGTGCGTCCGCTGCCGTGAAGCCTCACAGTTTGCTTAACAATCCCCGACAAGGTGCCTTCGAGAACTTCCTGTACGGCCAGCCCGTTCGGTTGTACCTGCCAACCAGAATATGCCGTGCCATCGTAAGAGAGTGTCAGGCGAAAGCGTCGAATTATCTTTTCACGGCGCATCAGTTATCCCCTTCACCGAGACCGACATCCCTGCCGGCTGCATCCTCCGCCTGGTCCGTCGCCCTTGCAATACTAACCAGCAATGCAATACATGCAACCGACACCAGCAGACTTGAGCCTCCATAACTAACAAACGGCAGCGCAATCCCCTTTGTAGGCAGGCAACCGCTCACAACCGCGATATTGAGCCCGGCCTGCAGCACAAGCAGCATCGTTAAGCCAAAGGCGAGCAGGCGACCGAAGGTATCGGGAGCCCGCATGCTTATAACGAGCCCGCAGACAGCAATCCCCGCGAAAGCCCCGATAATAACCAGCGGCCCAATAAGGCCCAGTTCCTCTGCAATAATAGCAAAGATGAAATCGGTATGTGCCTCCGGAAGATAGAGGTGCTTCTGGATACTGCGCCCCATCCCCACCCCTGTGCGACCGCCACGCACAATAGCGGCCAGCGACTGCAGCAGCTGGTACGCAGCGGCGCGGTTCTCATCGGATGTGGGGTCAAGAAAGGCCATTATGCGCCTGTAGCGAACATCACTCAGCCGTACAAGAACCGAAAATGCGCCAGCGCCGGCCAGAGCCAGGCTGAATAGGGGCAACTTTCGGACCCCAGCCACCAACATTACTAAAAGGGAAACCATTCCAACGAGGGCTGTCGTACCGAAATCGGGCTCGCACAGCAGTAGAAAGGAAAACAGACCTAACCCCAGCATCGGAAAGATGAATCCGGGAACCCACTCGCGAATATGGCCCCGTATGCCTGCCAGCCAGCCGGAGAGGACGATTATCATGCCAACCTTGGCAAACTCCGAAGGCTGTACTTTCACTACCCGCAGGTTGATCCAGCGGGATGCACCACCGACCTCATAACCGATTAAGGGAACCAGGACCAGAACCAGCCCCAGCAGAGAGAGACCGCCTATAAGCGACATCAGCATTCCCTGCTGAAACCAGCGGTAGTCAAAGTTCGAAAGGATAACGCCTAACACCAAAGCAAGTGCCATCCAGGCGAGCTGCCTCTTCAGGAAGAAGAGAGAGTCGCCATGTATCTCCATGCCATTGACGCTGCTCGTACTGGCGAGCATCACAATACCAAGGGCCATTGTAAGAATCATTAAAACGACTAGAGTCGCGGCCCATTTACGCATCGATCTACTACTCTAATACGGGGACTTTAACCCGTTGCCCGGGGGTCAGGCTATTCCCCGTCAGGTTATTAATGCTTTTCAGAGTGCGTATGTCCGCCTTAGTGCGGAGGGCGATACTGAAGATATCGTCCCCCTCTTCGGCTTCGACGATTCGGAACTTCCGCCCAACTGCTGCTGTAATGATCTCAGTGCCATCTGCAGCGATCTCAACCTTCTCTTTCGGAAGTTCCGCTGTCGCTTCATTGACAGGCGGGGTTACCGTTGTAGTGTCAACAGGCGGCGTTGGGAGATCTGTCTTGTCGGGCACCGGATCGCCAACAGGTTCTTCAGGCTTAACCGGCTTTTTACCACCGGGAACCTTCAATTTCTGGCCAACACGTATCTTGTTAAGGTTTGTGATGCCATTTGCCGCTGCCAGCTCACTGGTCTTAATGCCATGACGATTCGCGATGACAGAGAGGCTATCGCCCTTCTGTACCACATACGTTGTGCCTCCGGCAGGAACCTTGATCTTCTCCTTCGGCGGCTTAACCGGATTCGTCAGGGCTGGCGGAGCGTCGGCCATGTCGATCTTACCGGGCAGCTTGATTACCTGCTTCACCTTCAGCTTGTTGGGATCAGTCAGCTCATTAAGCTGAATGATATCTCTGCTGCTCACGTTGTAATGCTTCGCAATACCGGAGAGCGTGTCGCCCTTGCGAATGGTATACAGAGTAAAACGCTCAGCCCACGGCTTATTCGGTGTGACAGTGGTGAGACCACCCGTAGCAGGATCCTTTTTGATCCCGCCCGGCTCAATGCCTATCACCTCTTTGGGCTGTTCGATCTCATCCCCTGGAGGATAAGGATTGCCTTCGGTACCGTCACTGGGACCTTTGGCCGTTGTGCACCCTGGGAAAGAGATCAGCACTCCACCGATCAAAACGACATGTATCACTACTACAAAACCAACCAATACCGGATGTTTCATACTATTCATCCTCCTTCAGCAATATCTCTTCACTGCCTGCTGCTACTTCGTGCACTAACGCACTAACTAAATCAACGAAACGTTCACCGCGTTCCGCGTAACTACTAAACTGATCAAAACTCGCGCACCCCGGACTTAACAAAATCGTCTCGCCGGGCTGTGCGTCTGCAACCGCTTCATGAAACGCCCTTTCAAGCGTCCCGCACCGACTGCAGGGAATAACGCCCTGCCATGACGACTCCATATCCCTCGCGGCACTGCCAATAAGATAGACCGCCTTTGCCGACATTTCCAGCAACTCTTTCACTTTATTCAATTTTTTTTCTTTTAGCTCTCCGCCAGCGATAAGCCGCACGGGAGAATCCGACATCTGAATGCCGGCGATAAGACCGGCCAGGTTAGTCGCCTTGGAGTCATTTACAAAGCGAACACCCCTGAATAAAGCCACCTCCTGCATCCTGTGCCGTAACGGCTTAAATCCGGCAAACGCACTCTCAATCTCGCTATCACTCAGCCCGCAGACCCTCAGTGCGCCACTTCCCGCCGCCGCCGCACTGCCCAGGACCCTGTTATCGAACCATGACTCATTAAGTGCAATGGTACTTCCGCTTTCCACATCGGCCACAGTACCGGCCGTATAGACAATGTCCGCATCCGCGTCTATCCCAAATGAGCGCAGTTTCAAACCCCCTTTGCCTATGCTGCAGCCGTTGAACTCCTCTATCGGCAGCAGGACCGTATCACCGGCGCCCATCTGCGAAAAAAGGCTGAACTTCAAATCGCGATACGACTGCATGCTTCCGTGTCGATCGAGATGATCGGCCTGAAGGTTCAAAAGCACAGCGACACGGGGGTGCATCAGCTCTGTTAACTCAAGCTGAAATGAGCTCACCTCTACAACGGCCCAGTCCATAGTTGGTGAACTGCTTACAACATCGCACAGAGGTAAACCGTAATTACCGCAGGCCAATGCCTTCTTACCGGCTGCATTCAGGGCATCGGCACACAGCTTAACGAGGGAACTCTTGCCATTTGTCCCCGTAATCGCCAGTAGAGGGAATGGTGCCAGCGCAGCGCCAAGCTCGAGCTCCGAGATTACATCTAGCCCTCTCTCCACAGCTGCACATACAAGCGGGGAGTCACGCGCGATCCCGGGGCTCACCACACACAGGTCAAAGTCGTTCGCCGGGAGTTCAGTTGTGCCGAGAAGAACTACCATGCCGAGGCGGGTAAGTTCGGAGGCTGCGCTCGACTGCTTGTTGCCCATCGCAGAATCACAAACGGTAACAGATACTCCCCTCTGCTTCAGCAAACGGGCAGCGGCCAGGCCACTGCGACCGATACCGAGTACCAGCGCGCGCTGCACTCCATCAAGCAAATCGGCATTATCTTTGATTTCCATCATTGTTTACTACTCATCGTATCTTCAGACACAGAACGCCGAAAAGTGCGAAGATTATTGAAAGTATCCAGAATCGGATTGTCACCTGCGTTTCACTCCACCCGCTGAACTGAAAATGATGATGAATAGGGGAGCAGAGGAATATCCGCTTTCCTCCGCGCAATTTGAATGATGCCACCTGCAGAATCACGCTCAAAGCCTCTACAACAAAGACTCCACCCACAATCAGAAGGGTCAGCTCCTGGTCAACAAGTACTCCGATCATGGCAATCGTCCCCCCCAGGGAGAGGCTGCCTGTATCGCCCATAAACATAGAAGCGGGGTGACAGTTGTACCATAGGAAGCCCAGGCTGGCCCCCACCAGAGCACCACAGCAGACCGCAAGCTCACCTGCATCCGGGACGTAGGTGATCTGAAGGTAGCCGGCGAATTTCATATGCCCGGCAACATACGCCATCACAAGATAACTTATGCCGGCAGAGCTGCTGCAGCCGACAGCCAGCCCGTCGAGACCATCTGTAAGGTTAACCGCGTTGCTGGAGCCCACCAGGATCAGCCACAGAAAGAGCATTGTCAGAGGAATGCCCATATCTGCGATCAGAGGCTCTTTTAGAAATGGAACCATCAGACGCCTGACATCGGTATTTATCCCCGGCACAGAGAGAAGCACCACCCCTACGATCAGAACCCATGCGGTTTGCAGCAGCAGCTTCCATCGGCCGGAGAGTCCATCGGCATGGCGCTTCCTTATCTTACTGTAATCATCTATAAACCCTACCCCTCCGAGGTAGAGCATGGTTGCTACTACCAGCCACATGCGCAGGCTGTCGGGCCTGGCCCAAAGCAGACAACTTATTAGCATAGCCGCGATAATGAGTAGGCCGCCCATCGTGGGTACGCCCTTCTTTGCCGACTGCAGCTCGTAAAGGCGGGCGGAGGTCTCTTCACCCCGTACATGCTGCCCCGTCTTCAGCGCCTGTAACCAGGAAACAACCCTTGGCCCCATTATCAGACACAGCAGAAAAGCCGTACCCGCGGCGCCAATCGCACGCACCGTGATGTACTGGAACACCCTCATTGGCGACCACAGGTCACTCAGCCCGCTCAAATAATACAACATTTACAACTCTCCCTTCAGGGCCTGTAACACCCTTTCAAGAGCAATTCCGCGCGATCCTTTCAGCAGAACGGCATCGGCGACATCGGCTCTCATCTTCAATATCTTTGCCGCAGCAGCGGCATCCTCCGCATGCAAAAGCAGCTCAGGCGCCATCCCGGCCTCAGCAGCCCCCTCCAGCATCTCTGTCATTAACTCGCCTACGCCCACAACGCCGGCCCAATTCCCGGCGGCCACAAAGCGCCCGAGCTCACGATGGGCCGGGGTCGAAAAATCTCCTAACTCAAGCATATCACCCAGCACCAGCCAGTGTCTGCCTTTACATGACATATCGGCAAAGGTCTTTATAGCGGCCCGCATACTTAGTGTATTCGCATTATATGCATCGTTCACCACCGTCACCCCGTCAACACTTTCAACCTGCCAGCGCATAGGCATGGGACTAAAGCGCGGCAGACGTTCCGCAATCGCATCCCATCGGCAGCCGCACAGAGATGCCGCGGCAACGGCAAACATGGCATTATCGATCTGATACCGCCCGGGGTGCCCCACCTCCAACCGAATCGTCTCCCCCGACTCACGCACGTAGAGCGAGAATGACCCCGAAACGGCGTCGACCTCCAGCAGTCTGAAATCAACATCGTCACGTTTCTCCGCGACAGTAACCACGCGGCGCGAAGACGCGGCCTCGACGAAGTTTCTATAATATGCACCATCGGCATCTACAATCACCACTCCATCCGGAGGCAAAGAGCTGATAAGCATCGCCTTCTCCGCCGCGATAGACGCCTCGGAGTTGAAATTTTCGATATGCACCGGCCCGACATTCGTAACCATACCCACAACAGGCTGCATAATATCGCATAGAGGCGCGACCTCACCCGGGTGGTTGGTGCCTACTTCAAACACCCCGAAGTCTGTAGAGAAGGGCATCGCCAGCAGACTCAGCGGCAGACCTATGTCATTATTCCAGTTCCCATGCGTACCGGCAGTCGAGCCGATACCTGAGAGCAGTTGCATCAGCATCTGTTTAACGGTTGACTTACCCACACTGCCGGTAATCCCAATCGTCACAGGATCAACGCGCCTGCGATGTGCCGAAGCAAGACGCCCAAGAGCAAGACGAGTATCATCTACCCGAAGCAGCGGAAGAGCGGATTCGCCCCGCCACGACATCTCAACCATGCAGCCGGCGGCCCCGTTAGCGATAGCCTTTTCCACGTAATCATGTCCATCGAAGCGATCGCCCTTGAGTGCGATAAAGAGACAACCGGAGGGAAGGCTGCGAGTATCGGTGCCCACACCTGCAAGCATGCCCGGAGAGATATCCCAAGTGCCGTTGCATGCAGCGGCAACCCAACCCGCATCCCATTGAGGAAGTAAGTTTTCAGCAACCATCGCTGAGAGCCCTCCTTACCTCTTCACGATCATCGAAAGCGAGCGAGCGGGAACCTACCACCTGAACAGTTTCATGCCCCTTACCCGCGACCAGTACTGTATCTCCCTTTTCGGCAAGCCCCAATGCAGTTCGGATTGCTCGGCGCCTATCCGGCTCCACATGCATGGAAATCGAATCAGGAATCCCCTTCACGATATCGGAAAGAATTGTATTGGGGTCCTCCGTACGCGGGTTATCGGATGTAACAACAACTATATCGGCGCCATTGGCGGCAGCCCGTCCCATCTCCGCGCGCTTCCCCCTATCCCGATCACCACCGCAGCCAAACACGACAATCAATCTGCCTCTGACAGATTCGCGCAGTGCCTGCAGGACCTTCTCAAGCGCGTCGCCGGTATGGGCATAATCCACGAAGATGTTGATTCCGCGCCTGTTTTCAATCCGCTCAAGGCGACCGGGAGAGCCGGTCGCTGTTGCCAGGGATGACAACATCCCATCCATATCAACCCCGAGAACGCC
>CAZAKU010000292.1:0-3095 GCA_964485765.1 uncultured Lentisphaerales bacterium | reverse complement strand
TACAATCATCCGAACAATTCATCAACAACTTCACGAGTCACGTCAACCCACTGTCTGCCCCGATCGGGATCTCCCTCAACCGTCTCAACATCTTTCAGCGTTATATCAACGTGACTCTCACGGCAGGATTAAGATCGATCTTAAGAATCGAACGGATCCTGTCTTTATCAAAACCGTAACTAGGCGTCTCATTAACCTTGCTGCCGTAACAGCTCATGGCGTGTGCCGCATGGTCATCCGACATAATAGAGAGAATATTAGGTTTCATTCTGACCCCTGTGCTTTGATGTTTTGAAATCGCTCAATGAAAGGCTTAAATATCCGGGCTAGACCTTCTTGCTGAGTGCTGACTTAACGCTTACCCCCGACAGGGAGCCCAGCTTGCCGGTCAACGTACCAAGGTGATCGCTATCGGTATCTACCACCAGAGTAATGACTGAACAGTCACGCTCACGGTAGGGAAGCCCAACCCGTGCAACAATCATTTCGGCATGTTCCGACAAGAGAGCATTTACAGCCTCGGAGGCCATGGAGCGGTCTTCAATAATTATTCCCACAAAACCCAGCCGGTTCTCACTCATAATGTTCTCCACTGACGCGCACACCCGTGCGACTTTTCAATGCCGATAACACGCTCGAAACACTCACAGTATCCAAATCGATATGTGTTTGGCAACACCCTATGTCATTAATATAGTGTGCGTCGGAGCCCATTACCACGGGATACAGGGTACGGTAGTGTTCAAGGTCGGAAGCTGAAACAAATCGCGTGGCCTCCACCGCATCGAACCCCTCGTCACCGGCAAGAAAGCCCAATTGGGATGTCATGCTGAAGCTATCGCGATCAACATGTGCGGCAATGCACAAACCACCCAGGCGGTGGGTCTGCTCAAGCACCTCAGCAATACTCAGGCAGGTGGATTGTCCGAGAAAAACGGGGACCAGCTCCAGCACCTCTTCTGCGGCATTCACAACTGGCTGATCATCGAAGCTCCTGCCGGGTTTGTTAACCGTTAGCAGCGATTTCTGAATTATGGCGTCCATCGCCATGGCGTCCTTCACGTTGTCAAAGACCGTCAGCAGATGAACATCTTCCCGCGTAGCTATCTCAAGCCCCGGCAGAACAGTGAGCCCTGTCCCCCCGGCGACCTCAATCACGGCCGGGGTATTGCGTGCACTGTTATGATCGGCCACAACAATAGCGTCGAGCCCAATGTCCAGGGCGCGACTAACGATTGCCCTCGGCGACATCTCAAGTGATGCACATGGGGATAGGCATGTGTGAATATGAAAATCAATAGTCACAGCAGCACCAAAATTTATTAATCCGTACCTATGCAGAGAAGCTGCCCAACGGCAACAGACGCCTGAAACTGATTCATTGAGGTGCGCAGGATAGCAATCTCCTCCTCCTCAGCTGCTTCAAGCATGTCGGCGGCAACATCGCGGTTATTGCAGACAAGAACGGCCCGCACACCTGCCAGGGTTGCCACAGCAACAGTATTGCGATGCGCCTGAACTGTTATGAGCAAAGAATCTGAGGGCGCATTACCCATCACATCGCTAAGCAGGTCGGAGGTATATGCAGCATCAATATCTGCAGCTTCACCTTTACATACAAGCGCCACACCGGGTAGCGCCGCCAGCTGTTCAATCGTCATGTTTTTCATCCTCCATCTCATCGGCCAACCTTACCACCACACGAACCACTGTACCTTCAGGCGAGGAGCTGATATCGAATTCATCCGAAACCCGCTTTGAATTAGGCAGCCCCATTCCGGCACCGAACCCAAGCGAACGAACCCATTCGTTTGCAGTACTGAACCCCTCCTCCATGGCACACTTCAAATCATCTATCCCGGGGCCCCGATCCTGCGCTGTTATTTCAACGCGATCCCGTCTGACCCAGAATGTCATTGTTCCGCCGACAGAATGAACCACCTGGTTCATCTCAAGCTCATACGATGCCACGGCAACACGGCGTGTATCACGTGCAGAAACATCACGACTCTTCAGCAGCTTGCGTATCTGATTCGAGGCCTTTCCTGCCTGCTCAAAATTAAGTTTTTCAATGTTGAACTGTCGCATAAGGTAGGCGTCCTGCACATCGGGAGAGCTCGCCCCACCCCGCTCATGTTCCAGACGGTTAACCTCGCGAGAAAGCTCTACCAAAAGCGATGCACTGACGTCACGACTGCTTATAATGCCTACCAGCTCGCGGTTCTTATTCAATACAGGGAAACGCCCGAAGGTATACTTCCCAAAATATGATATGGCAAAGGAGATAGGCATATCATCCTCCAGAACCACCAGCTGTGATGTCATGTGAGCCGAAGCAGGATCATTCATAGACCCACGTTCCAGCGCGTTTATTATGTCATCTATACTGACTAAACCCAGCAGACGGGAACCATCAGCAATTGGAACGCCACTGATCCCCCACCTCTTCATCAGAGCCTGAATCTCACGCATAGGTGTATCGCGGGATGCGAGCACCAGCTCGCGGCTCATAGCATCCTTTACCTTGATCTCGTAGATAAGCTCATTCAGCAAGAGAGGCGATGTGTCGGCATTAATATCTATCTGGCTCATGATTCACCCAGTAATTTACCGATACGAATGCATGCACGAAACTTTGTTAAATCTGACCGGGCAAGCGTAACATCCAGATCATCGGCGAGAGCCACCATACTCTCGGGCAAACGCTTACCGTTAACAACAAGCACCCCCACGGCGCCAATCACATGAGCGGTTCTCACACTCTGATCAGAGGCAAGGGAGGTCACCAGCAGAAGATCATCTTCATCTACCACCAGCACATCGCTCATAAGGTCACAGGCAACAACGTGTCGCACCGGCTTTCCACGAGAGTCACACGACATATGCAGCAGATCTGCATCAGCTGCGGCAAATATCTCCTCAATTTCCATTTTATTCCTCTCCGACCTCAGAATCTGACTCCTCGCACTGGGCGAAGTGTACTAAATGAAAGAGATTCTCAATTGCATTACGGATATTAATATTATCAACAATACATGAGTTGCAGCTTTTCATCTTTACAGGGGCAAAGTTAAGCACTCCTGAGACACCACAAC
>CAZAKU010000291.1:0-3028 GCA_964485765.1 uncultured Lentisphaerales bacterium | reverse complement strand
AACAGTGCCAGCGGCAGTACAATCTGAAGCCGTTTTTCACTGCGTATCTGATTTTCGAAGGTTCCTGAGAATTTATAAGTAATACCTTCCGGAATGTTCAACCCGGGCAACGAGGCTATCTCATTTTCTTTCAGCTCTCGTCCCTCTTCCCGCGCTTGTTTGGAGGCCTCCTCAAAGGCTTCACGGAATATGTTGTGCTGGTGGGTCAGGTAGCGTTCACAGTCCTCTTTTACGTCGACCTCTGCATGTCCTTTCGCTTTGTCGAACAAAACATAGGAGACCAGTGCACTCTCTTCGCTCTTGATAACCTGTGGGCCACGACGATACTTAATTCTGCCATCCCTGATTAATTCACGTAAAGGGATCTGCTGTTTTCCGTTCATAGGTCCGCCCGGAATCAACACCCGTTCAAGTGATTCAATGGTATCGCGGAGTTCACGTTTATAGCGGATCTGAACATTATAGCGCTCCCGTCCCTCTACAGTAACGGTGGCCGGTATTCCTCCTATCGCTGCCTGAATGATACTCTGGACATCGGCGATGTTGACGCTGTATCGTGAGATGGCCTGGCGGTCTATGTCGATTTCCAGATAAGGTTTTCCCACTACTCTTTCCGCATTTACAGCTGATGATTTTACGGATGGGACCTCCTTAAGGAAACGCTCCATCTGGATACCCACCCTCTCCAGATCCTCCAGCCCTGCTTTGCCTTTACCGAAAATCTTTACTCCCATCGGTGCTCTCATGCCACTCTGGAGCATGACAATACGTGCCGCGATTGGTTGCAGTTTCGGGGCTGAGGTAGTGCCGGGAATTTCAGCAACCCGAATGATTTCATCCCATATGTCCTCGGGGGTCTTTATGTGATCGCGCCATTGCCTTACCATGTTGCCGTCAGCGTCTTTTTTGTATTCCGACTTGTAGGTGATTACAGTTTCAATCATTGAAACAGGCGCGGGGTCGAGAGGGGATTCGGCACGGCCTATTTTGCCCACAACCAGCTCGACTTCGGGAAGAGCAGTTATGGCCTTATCCTGTTTGCGTAATACGTCCATTGCCTCGCCTATTGAGGCATGCGGCATGGTTGATGGCATTAACAGGAATGACCCTTCATCAAGGTTCGGCATAAACTCTTTGCCAAGCCCGGGGAAGGTATGTCTGGCCCATGACCATGGCTTACTGCTCCTGACAGCCTGTTCCTCTACTCCAAGCTTGTTCAGCCCTGAAGGAATGAAGCTGAAAATGCGGTCGAAACCGAGCCACGCGACAGCACCAAATGTAACCAGGAACAGCGGCATTAGCAGGAATATAAACTTGTGCTTTAAGCACCACTTGAGTGTGCCCGAATAATTTCGGTGGAAAAAGTAAACGAAAAGTAATAGTCCTCCGATTGCTCCTGCAACGAAGAAAAGATTTCTAAAAAACCCGCGCTCCAGCCCCAGCGGCATCCAATGCCTTGTAAGTACTGTGGCTATAATAATAACCGCTATCCAGCAACTTGCTTTTCTTGCTTTTTCGGCAAACTTCTTTGGTAAATATGATTTGACGATCTGTAATACGGCAACACCGAAAATTATTATTCCAAGTATAAAGGATCTGCTGAGCAGCCCTGCTGCCAGAGACAGAGATATGAGAATTGCAGGGAAGAGATGACGGGCCCAACCGTAAATTTGTTTTCGTCGTGTGAATACGATATGTGCGACAGGGGGGATCAATGTGATCGCTATAATTAACGAGGCAATTAGCGCATAGGTTTTTGTCCAGGCTAAAGGCTTGAACAATTTACCTTCGGCAGCCTCCATAGTTAGTACTGGCAGAAAACTGACAACGGTTGTTGTCACTGCAGTGAAAACCGCACCGCCGACCTCAACGGTTGCATCGTAGACAATTCTGAGACTGGAATCTCCCTGCTTTGATTCGGTAAGTTTTCTTAGAATGTTTTCGTTCAGTACAATCGACATATCTACCATTGTGCCTATGGCGATGGCTATACCGGAGAGGGCCACCACATTGGCATCCACACCGAATGTCTTCATGGCAATGAAGCATGCCAGAACGGCTACAGGAAGGAGCCCAGATATAATGATAGAGCTCCGCAGATGCATGAGCATTATTATAACAACAATTATGGTGACTAAGATTTCTTCGCCGAGAGCCTTTTTGAGTGTGTTCAGAGTTTCTTTAATAAGCCCGGTACGGTCATAGAATGGAACTATTGATACCTGTGAGGAAACCTCTATTGTGCTTCCGTCCGGTTGGCGTACCCTGACGGTTTTTTCCGGAAGAGTTGAACTGATTAGGGCGATCTTTTCATTTACCCTTTTTATTACGGCCAGTGGGTTGGCGCCGTAGCGAACCACTACCACGCCACCGACGGCCTCGGCGCCGCTCTTATCCAGTGCCCCGCGTCTCAGGGCTGGACCCATTGCGACCCGCGCAACATCCCTGACCCTGATAGGGATGTTGTCTGTTGCCTTTACAACGGCATCTTCGATGTCTGCAATCTTTTCAACAAATCCCAGTCCGCGAATAATATACTCTACACGGTTTATCTCCAGAGTCCTGGCCCCAGTGTCAATATTAGAGTTCTTTACAGCTTTTGCTACCTGCTGAAGCGTAACGTTATGGGCTCGCATGGCATCCGGGTCGAGGTCCACCTGGTATTCCTGTACAAAGCCTCCAACCGAGGCGACCTCGGCGACGCCCGGCACGGACATAAGCTCGTACCGTATCTGCCAATCCTGAATGCTTCTAAGTTCATGAAGGTCCCATCCTCCGGTGGGGGCACCATCTTTGTCCATCCCTTCAAGAGTATACCAAAAGACCTGTCCCAGCGGCGTGGCGTCGGGGCCCAGCATTGGCTGTACATCCCGGGGCAGAGTTCCGCTGGGGAGGGAGCTCAGTTTTTCCAGAACGCGTGTCCGGGACCAGTAAAAATCGACCTTCTCCTCGAATATCACGTAGATGGAGGAAAAACCGAACATGGAGAAGCTGCGAACGGTTTTTACGCCGGGGATACCCAGGAGTG
>CAZAKU010000290.1:0-2864 GCA_964485765.1 uncultured Lentisphaerales bacterium | reverse complement strand
CCACAAAGCGCGTTTGCACCCTTCGCCAACATCCGCGCCCCAGTCACGAATAGAGGGTCCGCAATCACGGTTTATAACCAGGCGGAACGCGATCCCCGACATACCAAAAAGGTAACCGTACGAGCTGTTGACTCCACAGGTATGCAGGATCGAAGCCAGAGCACTGACATAAGCGTTGGGAATCCCTGTGCCATGGGTCATGCGTTCAACGCCGACAACGTATAAAGAATCGCCTTCCCTGCGCACATTCCCTACAAAACTTGTGTTGCTGCAATCTTTTTCCACAACCTGTCCCTCCTTCAAACAAGAACAAAGTCGAGCTTACGGCTATCGAAGTCCACCTTGCATGGTGATACCCGCACCTTCTTACCTATTGTGAATTCCTGACGTCCATCACGCAATGAGCGCTTCCCGGCACTGTATCTTACAAAGCGTTTCGACATTGTAGAGACATGGACCAGTCCCCCGACCTGCAATTCGTGGACATCTACAAACATCCCGAAATTCATTACAGAGACTATAACGGCGTCATACTCCTCTGCCTTCCCCTTTTCCACCATCTCCTGAAGGTAGCGGAATTTCTTTATCTCTTTCAATGAACGCTCGGCATCGTCGGCCAGCATTTCACGTTCCGTGCATTGCTGAGCCACACCATTCAGATATGCTTTATCCATTCTTGCGCCGCTCTGCTGTGTTGCGAGCCGGCTTAACTGACGGTGCAGCACAAGGTCGGAATAACGGCGTATAGGCGAGGTAAAATGAGCATAGTAACGCTTCGCTAATCCGTAGTGGCCCCCTTTGCCCGCTGAATATACTGCCCTTTTGAGACTTCTCAACACGGGCGTTGTTACATGCTCACCCAGGGGATGTGTCATCATAAGCCGCAGGAAGTCAGCCATATGCCGCGGCTGGTTAAGGTCTCCCGGCGCAAGCCCCAGCAGCTTCAGATCAGCGGTCAGATCAGCAAGTTTTTCTTCGTCAGGGCGTTCATGCAAACGTGTTATTATCGGTATACCGCGCTCTCCGAACTCCGTGGCAACTGCCTCATTCGCAGCCACCATACACTCCTCTACGAGCTGGTGCGAAACATCATTTTCGCTAACCCTGACGCCGGTCATGCGCTGTTCTGAATCAAGGATGATCTGCGCCTCTGCGGTCTCAAGCTCAAGGGCATGACGACTGAATCGACGACGACGCAACTGCTGCGCCAGCTTATGCAGATCACGTACCAGCCTCGCCACATCGCGGCTCTGCCCGCGGGAGTCCCCCTCTATAACAGACAAAGCCTGCTCATAGGTCATACGCGACTTGGAACGAATACGCGTTTTAACAAATCGCCGTCCGACAATCGTCCCACGCGAGGAGAGGGTAAGAAAAGCGGAAAACGCCAGTCTGTCTTCATCGGGCCGAAGGCTGCAGACACCGTTCGAAAGCTGCTCAGGAAGCATCGGGATAACCTTGTCTACCAGATAGACACTGTTGCCCCGCTTCAACGCCTCTGCATCCAGAGCGCTTCTGTGGCGCACATAATGCGAAACATCAGCGATATGAATACCAAGGACCCTCTGTTTCTCCGAGTTATACTCAAGCGACAACGCGTCATCGAAGTCACGCGCGTTGACAGGATCGATTGTGACAATAAGTTTATCGCGCAGATCCTCCCGCTTCCCGGGACGGTCCAGACGAGCCGATACCGTCTCCGCCTCCAGCATAACCGGATGAGGGAACTCTCCGGGGAGATCAAACTGACGTACAGTCACCTCGGTGTCGAGCCCGGGCTTATCCGCAGCACCGATAACGTCAACAATATCTCCCTCAGGGCTGACATGCTCGTTAGCCCAGCCAGTAAAGCGAACAACGACACGATCACCCATAGCGGCTCCGCCATCATTCGCAACATAGATATCCTGGCGATACGCCGGATTCATAGGGACCACACAAAGAAATTTACCGGCACGCTTCAAGGTACCAACAATGTCACGCTGTGCCCTTTCAATCACACGTACGATTCGCCCCTGGGGCCGTTCTCTACTGGACTCGGGGTCGATACGCACCAGCACACGGTCGCCGGGCATAGCCGTCTTCAACTCCCCCTTGGGGATAAAGACCGTAACATCACTCTTACTACAGGAAACTATCGCCTTGCCTCCCCGCAGTGCCCGCAGCGCCCCCGATATCAAATCAGCCTTGTCTCCCAGGGCGTATGCACCCCTGCGGATACTGACGATATCGCCATCAACCACCATTCTTTTCAATACCCGCGTCAAAATGCTGCGGCTTTTCACAGACAGATTAACATCTCGTGCTATATCCTCTGCGGTATATACCTTCACCGGATGTTTCTCCAGCAGGCTTACTATATTATTCTTTATCTCGTTTTCGCGCATCGCGTAATCCTCGACATATCTCTTCCACGTTATCATAGCGCCAATGATGCGGAAAGTCTCTACACTGGCGTGGCTTCGCATTTTCTATGCGGCAGCGATTTCTCTCAAGAAAAAAACACGAACCGTCCTCTTTTTGCGATACCGTCAGGCCGCGTCGATCAGGCATCAACTGAAGATACCGATCAACCACCTCATAAACATCCTCTTCCAGAGCCGACGCTATTGCATCGACCTCATCCATGGAGAGGCGAACCGTCCCGGGAACCCTGCAGCAGGCCCCGCAACGTTTACAAATAAACTCTTTCACATTTAACCGAATTTAACCGTAGCAGGCAGTGAAAACAGTGATACCAATATTTACAACAAGACAAACATTACGCCATATTTCGACCGATGAACATGGAAATAATGAAATGACAGCTATTTAAGAGAGAAGAACACATCCTCTTTCCAGCCGCTTATCGGGTGGATACTGTT
>CAZAKU010000289.1:0-7546 GCA_964485765.1 uncultured Lentisphaerales bacterium | reverse complement strand
ACACCGAAGATAATAAGAATTATTGTTCGTATACGTCCGTGGGGCGAGAGGGGCTGAAGCTCTCCCATGCCGACGGTCGATACGGTGATGAACGTCATATACAGACTGTCGAGCCAGCTGTAGTTCTCCAGTATGCGGTAGCCTATTGTACCTCCGGCGATGATAATCAACAGCAACGAACAAAGGAGGAGCAGTGTCAGACGACGGTGCTCTTTGTTATGCGTTGAAGGAGTTGTCTGATACATATTACACCGCTGGTAGTTACTGGGATATATGTGGCATTTGGTGTTGTATCCTACAGCTCTTTCGAGAGAGGCTCAAGCACCCAGCGTCGATTATACCAGAACCATTGTTCGGGAGAATCCTGGATCGCTTTGTCAATAATGGTTATTACTTCACTCGTCATACGGTCTATATCTGTCTTACGATCGCATTCAGTGTCGGGGTGAATCGGCTCATTTACCTCTACATGCAGGTGGGTCCATCCGCGGCGTCGCACAATGCATGGGAAGATTGGGACCTTTGCGTGTCTTGCGAATTGTGCCATACCTCTGCCTACGTTGGCTCTACCGCCCAGAAAAGGCACCTCCATATCAGGTGTGCGCATGCGTACATCGGGGAGAATGGCAAGGACACTTCCGCTTTGTAACCGACGCAGAACGGTGCGCAGCGTTCCTGCTCCGCGCTCTAATGTTTCGATTCCGGGTCCCTGACGCAGCTTTGTAAGGTAGCGGTTGACTAGTGGATTGCGCTGACGGGCAGCGATATTGAAGATAGGAATCTCCATAAAATGGCAGGCCACACCGGTGAACTCCCAGTTCCCCATATGCGGCACAGCAATCACTGCTCCACGGCCGGTGTTTTGGCAATGATCCAGTATCGGTTTGCAGGTCTCTTCAACATTTGGTATACGCTGCAGGACCCACTCCTTCGATATGAGATGGGTACGCATCATCTCAATCGCATTAAAGGCAATGTTGCGTAAAGAGATCCATGCAATCTGCCGAGCCCTTTTCTTGGGGAGATCGGGGCCAAACACTTCGTGTATACGTCTCAATGCTTCCTTTCGCCGGAAACGGAAAAGGTGAAAAGCCAGGCGTGTTAGACACCAGCCGAATGTGAGTGCTGCTCTGTATGGAAGGATACAGAGGATGGCGGCTGTTGAGCGTAGAGCACCATATTCTATAATGTGTTTTGGGCGGTAGTACATAGGTTCTTTATTTGTCGGCAGGGCTACTGTTATTCGGTTTCTTCATCAGTCGTTTTGCCCCGTAAGACACGATAAGAGATGATTTCACTCTTCATTATACGGGTGGTTACGCCCGGTGCGGTTTCAAGCATAACATCCTGCCTGTTGTTTTCCTTAAGCACGCCTGTGAAGGTTCTTTTCCGTGTTCTCACCTCGTAGTCAGGGATGAAACGACGTTTAAGGGCAACATGCATAGATTTAGTTTTTTCTCGTTCAATTGCTAAGGGAATGGTCTGCTTAAAATAGCCTTTTTTAGTGATTAGCAACTCGCGGTCACCAACTTTTACAAGGTTAATCTTCAGGGGCTCCGATACCCTGTCTGTTTGGTCGCTCTTTGCTATAGTTATGCCTCTCTCTTTTCCGTCGATCATGATTATTGCTGCCGATGGTTCTGTCGTTATCAGTATGGCTCCGCAGTTTGGCGTCATGCGGAACTCCTCGGTTTTGTTTTCAGCCACACCAACAGTTATGTCACGTGCCTCGGGGTCGTGAACATCCATATCAGCACGTACGCGGTAGGTGCCTGGCTTGAGTCCGGTGATATCTACCGGAGATGTTCCCTGGAACTGGTTATCCATATAGATCCTCGCACCGGGGGGAATAGTAACGATCTTAAGTGATCCGTCAATTGGGCGCAGCCGGGCAGTTATCTTCTGCTTGTCACCGGCAGTCAGCCGCAGCGTCTGTGTAAATGTATGGTATCCGGTGGCCGTAACAACTATCGTGCTGTTGCCCTCGGGAACACGCTCTGCCTTGCATGGTGTAACGCCATGGTCGACTCCGTTGACGGAGACACTGGCCCCCACCGGTTCTGATACTATCATCAGTTCCGCAGCATCGAGTCGCAAGTCGGAGTATAGCCTTTGTGGGACACGGTCGCGTACTTTCAGGGGGAGTTTGGCCGTTTGATAACCTGGAGAGGATAGGGTGACGGTATATTCTCCGATCTGCAGGTCGGCTACGAGCAGAGGGGTTGTTCCTCGCTTGGTTTCGTTTATCAGTACGTCGGCATTGACAGGGTTCGATTCAATAAATATCAGGCCAGTTATAGGCTCGAGCTCTATTTCAAGCGCAAGACGTGTGTCGTCCTCGATCTCTATTGTTTTGTACGAGGTCAGGTAGTTGCGTTCGCTTACGCTTATGAGGTACTTGCCCGCCTTCAGATCGGTGATATCCAGCGGCCCGCTGCCCCTCTGCTTGCTGTTTATCGATATTTCAGCACCGTCAGGTATTGTTTGAATAGATATAAACGATTTTGGCTCAGAATCCTCTTTGGCAACAGACGTGTATGGAAACAGCAGCACCGTCGCAAGAGCAGAAAGTATAAGTATGTATCTTTTAATCACAGTAGAGTTCCTCTTTAATGCTGGTTGGCGCGACTTTCAGAGTGCAGCAGCTTTCGGGTTGCTTCTTTGTAGCGCTCATCATTGGGGTCGGGAATAAGGTCGAGCAGAGATCTGAGTTTTTCCGCAGCCTCCGGCCAATGCCCAAGGTTCATGGCCTGCTGCGCCTCGAAATTGATATCCTTATAACGTTTTTCCAGTTCACTGCTCGCGGTTTCCGCGTGCGTGAGCATATCGCTGAAGAAGGCCGGTTTCGGTGAAACTGTTTCCAGGTAGTGCTCTGCTTCGCGGTATGCGGTTATGCCGTCGAAGAGGTTTCGGTTGTCGGCATCACGTTCATCGTAGAGTTTTCGTCCGAGGAAGTATGCATCTGTGGCAAGTTTCTTCAATTGCTCTTCGCTGTAATGAATGGCCCATAGCCCCAGTTCACTGCGTGTGAAGGTCTCTATAGTTTCACGGGCTTCACGGAATGCAGGCGGTTCTGTTTGGTCTTTTACTGTGCAATGATGTGCATTCTTTCCCGTGATAATGGTTATCGACCATTGCGTCATCCCGCTTTGAGATATCCCTTCATAGTGGTCGTTTAGTGTGTCGAATCCGCTTTTTGACAGAAGTTTAGAGAGCCGCTCAATGTTGTTTGTGGCAACAGTGCTCGATTTGCGTATATGACGGTTGTCGATTACGCTGTCGATCTTGCAGGAGATTCGGTTGTCTCTGTCTATTTCCACGGCATAGCGGAAGATGTTTGTCCCGCTGGCTTCCACCTTCTCGTAAATAACCTGCAGCGGGAGTAGAGGGTCATCTGTGACAAGAGGCTTGGTATTCAGCTCCGTGGTGTTATTAGGTACAAAGAACCGGAAAAGAAGCCAGAATACTATCAGAATACCTATTACAATCGTTGCTACCCATATAGAGGGGTGCAGTCCATGATTGCGGGATTTCAGTTCATTGTCATCAGGGGAAAAGCCCAGATCAACTAACGGTGACGCTGTCGCGGTACTGGAGCTGCTTTCCTCTGGTGTGCCGCCGGAGTCACTCTGTGAAGGTGCCTGTTGGCTGTTGGTGACAGAAATGAGTGAGTCGCAGGAATCACTCTGCGGGGATGCCGGTTGGTCGTTAACAACAGAGATGACGGAGTCTCCAAGCAGGACCGTGTCACCAGGGCGAATTCGCTGGGATGTGATAGGTTTGTCGTTTACCAGGGTTTCATTTGCGCTTTCGAGGTCGATTACCCATAGACCGTCATTTGCGCGAAATTCCATTCTGCAGTGGTGACGTGAGAGCAGTGAATCTGCCAGGCTGATATCGTTTTCAGATGATCTTCCCAGTCGGGCTCCGTTTTCGGGGATGACGATTTCGCGTCCCTTTTCCGGGCCAGCCTTAATAATTAAATGCGGATTATTGCTCATAGTCGTATGATGGTATATGTGTTGCTTTTCCGAGGCAAGCCCCGGTTCTTTGTTACTGTTAGAATTGTCCGATCACTTTAACGATGATGGGGGCAATCAGTATTATCAGTACCGACGGGAATATAAAGATGAAAAGGGGTCCAAGCATCTTTACGGGTGCTTCATTAGCAAGTTTTTCGGCTCTTTGAAAGCGCCTCTGCCTAATCTGGTCGCTCTGTATCCTCAGGATGGATCCAACGCTTACTCCCAGCTCGTCAGCCTGCACCAGTGCATTCACAACGCTGTTGAGCTCGCTTAGGTTTACCCGGTAGGCCATCTCCTTTAATGCCACACGCCTTGGTCTACCCAGGCGTATTTCATGAAGAACACGTAGAAGCTCCTCTCCTAGATCGTCGATAGTGCGCCGCTCTACGTTTCTCTGCAGGGAGCTCATAAAGTCGAGTCCGGCTTCAACCGAGAGCGTCAGCAGATCGAGAATAAAAGGGAGGGAACGCTGTATTCTGCGATGTCGCTCTCTCTTCTCCTTTCGCAACCATAGAAGAGGTTTCACAACGGTGAGCATCACGCAAAAAAAGGTCATTTGAGTGTCCAGTTTCTCAATAAACGGAATGCGCATACCTGCGAACTGGAAGAATGCCATAAAAAAGATAGCGGCGCATATTGGTTCCACTATTCTCAGGGCCGTGTATTCAGCGCCACTCAGAAGTCCCTCGAATCCGGCGGTGATCAGGTCGCGTTGCGCCTTGTCACGTGAGCGGGTGAAAATTGGGTGCATGACAACGGTGTTGAGGTTAGGCGCCAGAGGCAGAAGCAAACGGATGGTCATAGGTAGTTTCCGCTCTTTCTTGCGTCCGTCGGCCAGCGTTATATAGGTGATCTGCCGGGTGGTTTTAATCAGATACCAGGTAAAGCCACCTATTGCAATAGCCCACAGCAGGCTTGCCAGTATCGATAATATGAATAGAGGGAAGCTCATATGTCGATCCTGATGATTTTTTGAATAACAAAACCACCCATTATGATCATAAGGCCTGCGCCGCACATCAATATGATACCAATTCTTGAGTGCATGAACGGACGCATGATATCCGGGCGGAGTACACTCAGCACAATGGCGATAACGACCGGCATGGCACTTAAGATGATTCCCTGAAGCCGGCCCATTGCTGTGAGCGTACGAATCCGGTCTTCGATGCGCAGTCGCTCACGAATAGTTTCGGAGATGTTTTTAAAAATCTCGGTTAGGTTGCCACCAGTACGGCGGGCGGTTTCTATAGCCATAAGGACTAGAGTGAGGTCTTCGCTGTCGACCCGTTCATCCATACTGTGCAATGCATTTTCGAAACTCATGCCAAGACGAATCTCGTGCAGAAAAACATCGAACTCCTGCGCGATCGGGTTTTCGCTGTTCTTGGCGACATTTTCGAATGCCTGATTTATGCTGAAGCCGGCTTTAAGCGCGTTGCTCATAGATGATAGGGCATCGACAAGTTGCGCGTTGAATCGTCTGCGGCGACGCTCCTTCAGGAACTTGAAGAGCACCCGCGGGATCTGCAGTGCTCCGAAAGCGGCAACAAGACCCAGGGCGATTCCGGTAATTAGTCCGAGCGGTTTTGTGAAGTCCCCAATAATAAAGAAAACTGCCGTAAATGCTGCCAACGCGCAGGCCCAGGCGGCTTCGGCAATTCTGCGGGGAGGGATGAAAAGAAATATATCTTCGAACTGCTTCGCAGTAGTTTCGGTATATGTGCCGGAATACTCTTCGGCTCCTGATGCCAGCGCGTTAAGTATGATCCAGGCTAATCCTCCGAAACATATCGCGAAAAGAGCAGGTGCTATTAAATTAGACAGATAGGGTGGCATATACTTCCTGCTACTCTTTGTTCGGGTTGAAAATGGAGCTGTCGAGCGACATCCCTCTGGCATTCAGCTCTTCCAGGAACGTAGGCACAGCTCCTGTGGGGGTGAAGTGTCCGATCACCTTGCCGTCACTGGCAATTCCCGTCTGGCGGTATTCAAACAGGTCCTGCATGGTGATTTGGTTTCCTTCGAGACCAACAATTTCGCTGATGCAGGTTACCTTACGGCTTCCATCACTGAAGCGGCTTTCGTGAATGACAATATCGATAGCGGATGCGATCTGTTCGCGTATGGCTTTAGACGGCAGGTCCATCCCCGACATAAGTACCATTGTTTCGAGTCGTGATATAACGTCGCGTGGTGAGTTTGCATGAACAGTGGTGAGCGATCCGTCGTGACCGGTATTCATTGCCTGCAGCATATCCAGCGATTCGCCGCCACGGCATTCGCCAACGATTATGCGGTCGGGGCGCATGCGCAGGGAGTTACGAACAAGATCGCGAATGCCGATCTCACCGCGACCCTCAATGTTTGGAGGACGCGACTCAAGGCGCACAACATGCGGTTGAATCAGCCGCAACTCAGCCGCATCCTCGATTGTCACAATGCGATCGGTCGAGGGGAGATAGTTCCCCAGTACGTTTAACAGGGTCGTTTTACCTGAACCAGTTCCTCCGGAAACCACCACATTCTTGCGCAGAAGAAGGCATGTCTGCATAAAATCAGCCATGTCGCGTGTTATGGTCCCGAAACGGATCAGGTTGTCGTCGGTAAATGGAACTTTCGAGAATTTACGAATAGTAAGGCAGGGCCCGACGAGTGAGAGAGGGTGTATCACTGCGTTTACACGTGATCCATCGGCAAGGCGTGCATCTACGTAGGGGGAACTTTCGTCAATGCGGCGACCAATCGGCGATACAATTCGCTCGATGATGGACAAAACAGAGGCATCGTCCATAAATGTCTGGTCTGTCAGTTCCAGCCGGCCGGCTCTCTCTACATAGACCTGATTAGGACCGTTAATCATTATTTCCGTTATCGACTCGTCGTTAAGGAAATGCTCAAGAGGTCCCAGTCTCATTGATTCGTTAAAGATTTCCTCGGCCAGGTTGTCAGAATTGACTGATGGCGGAAGCTTGGCCTTTACATCGGCGACAATGCTCTGGATGGTTTCCCGGGCACGCTGCTCCAGCTCTTTGCTTCCCAGTCGTGATGCGCTGAGACGCTTGATGTCGAGCCGTTTAACCAGCTCTTTATGAATTTGCGTCTTGATCTGCCGGCGCTGCTTGATCTCGGGAGATTCCACTGGTGCAGGGCTGCTTACAGGAGCTACGGGTTGCGGAACGGGAGCGACAGGTTTTTCCACAATTTCCTGCATGGGAGCCGGGGTGGGGGCTGCCGGTTGCGGATCTGGCTCGGGGAGAGGGGCTGGGGATGGTTGCGCGTCAGGGACGGAAAGTGTGAATGGCCCGAGTTCAATCATGTATGTGGGCTCTACACGAAGCTTCTTTGTGATCACCTCTTCATTGAGAAGTGATCCGTTTGATGAATTCAGATCTTCAAACCAGCAACAGCCGTCAGGGTCGATAGATATACGTGCGTGATGACCACTTACCAGATCATGCCTGAGCCTTATATGGCTGGTGTCATCGCGTCCGATTATATATTCGCCTGCGTCGAGTTCA
>CAZAKU010000288.1:0-5675 GCA_964485765.1 uncultured Lentisphaerales bacterium | reverse complement strand
TTTGTTAGGAAACGTATCGCCGCCAATTATGATTTTCAACCCGGCATACTCGAGTATAAAACTGACAGGGCCATCCCCGGCGTGAATCGCCGGAATCGAGCGGATCGTCACACCGTTCTCTTCATAGACAATGGCATTCACCGCTTTGTAGTCGAATTCCTTAACCGTAATTTGTCCGGGCCTGGGACTTAAAACAAAATCCCGGGTTTTTGCATCCCAATTGTACGCTTTTAAGAAGTGTTCAATCGCGTAGGCAGTGCCCATATCCGGCGTCTGACCGGTTGGCCCCCAAACACGCAGTGGTTGTGTGCGTCCTGCCGTCCATCCGCCAGCCCAAAGCGTCGTCAGATCGCCCCAGTGATCGGTGTGCAGATGCGTAAGGAAGACTTTATCCAGGAAATCATATGGAATCATAAGCGCGGCAACGTTGACCATTGAGCCGGAGCCGATGTCAAAAAGGAACTTGTCTCCGTTACCTACCTCAATCAGCCAGCAGGTAGCTGCCTGATCACGCCGAGCCGCGGGTAGCCCTGTTCCGCAGGCGATCAATCTGATCTCTTCTTTGGCCAGGTTTTCGGTTCCCGGATAATAGACATAACGGTCAGGTGCTGTTCCGTTAGGATCCGTGACAACTCCACCTGCCGCGTGGGTGGCACTGGGGTTGTAGATATTCAGAACGATAACGGCCAGTGTTGCTAACATGATTTTCTTGATAATCATCATCTACTCCGTATAGGGTTACTAACTTTTAAAACAACCGAAGTATAGTAATGCTGAACACCTCTGTCCAGTAAACTGATTATTCTAATTAAAACTCTACCTGAAAGAGTGACAAGAAATCGCTTTTCAGGCGGCACGGGCACCCAGCCGCTGGAAACCGGTCTAAAGGAGCGCTTTCATGGAGGCGATGGTAGCAAGCCGAGACGGAGGTGTCAAGTTAGGGCAAAAACGCGCTTCGAACGCAATCAAGCCGTGGATAAAACAGCCTCGCGACGGCAAAACAGCCCGATGAAACGCATAAGGGGGCACACCTTCGACATCAGGTGAGCCATGACCGGCCATTGACGTGTTACTTGGAGCAGAATGACTGACTGGGGCCAGATCCGTGCCCAACCACCCATATTGAAAGAAACCCACGGACTTACCTGAGACCGCTACAAGTGCAGGGATAGCCCCTTGTAGTGGATTTTGCTTGCCATGGTAGCTCCCCTAAAGATGCCGTTCCAGCTTGTTGCCTGACAGCAAGGGGAGCAGTAGATAGACCCCCAGGTAGTGGGCTATATCTGTCCCTCTAATAGAGAGGGGGGTGTCTGGGCGCCCCATCTCCTAGGGGGCTACGTGCTGCCCGGTGTGTGGCTAGATTAATATCACAAAAGTCTCCAGGGGTGCCTAGGGGCTTTAATGGACTGTGGTATTAATGTGGTGCTATCTTCCGTTTTTGTGGTACTACTGGGCGCTATTTAGCACCACAGAGCAATACAGGCATTGAGATAATCAGGAATAAAAAACACTTGCAAGGTGTTAATTTGCAAGTGTTTGAAGGAATGGTGGTAGGGCTAGGATTCGAACCTAGGAAGTCGATGACAGCAGATTTACAGTCTGCCCCCTTTGGCCACTTGGGTACCCTACCTAAAATGTTTTTTATTCGGAATACGCGCAGAGAGCCGAAGAACTCTTACGCTCCGAATGAGGGGCATATAGTAGCGTTCCGTCGGTCGATGTCAACCCTGTAGCTATTTTTTTGAGTATTTTTCGTAAATCACTCTAGAGTTGCGGTCGCATATGCTTGCGAAATGTCGCATAAAATATTATCCTCGCACGTCTTATTTACCAACCAACCGGACGTGACATGTGGTTAAGTTGGTAAGACAATCAGTAATGGTTGGTGTTGGTGCGAAATTGCGTGTGACACGTTGTAAAACAGATATATGAGAGACAATATGGCAACTCTTCTGTGGGAGACACCTGCTGTTTTTGGGAACAGCGTCCCCTTTTATGCATTGTCTGTCGTGCCGGGAGATACTGCATTATGATGAGATTTGCAAGTCGGGTGGGAATATCTGCCGTTGTTGCATTGTTGTTTTTGTCTGTTGGCGCCGGTTGTTCCAACCGGCCTTTTACAGGTCAGAATGCCACTGACAAGGTCCGTTTCCTAGCTTTTGACGCCCCTCCCAAGACTCTTGATCCTGCTATATCGTACACCGCCGGAATGAGCAGTGATATCTGTTCTGCTGTTTATGAAACACTGCTGGGGTATCACTACCTAAAGCGCCCTTACGAACTGATTCCGGGCCTTGCCAAATCTGTGCCTGATGCGGTGGTTAATGAAGATGGCAGCGTCTCCTACCGTTTCGAAATCCTAGAGGGAGTACGTTTTCACGAGGATAGATGTTTTTCTCCGAGTGGAACAGAGAATATGGGCCGGGAGATGACGGCCTACGATTTTGAATTCGAGTTTAAGCGCACGGCTGATTCCGAAAATCTTTGTCCGGTTATATCTGCACTCTCCAATATAAGGGGATACCGTGAGTTCCGTGAGCACCTAAAAGAGCTGCGTGAAGCATCGCAGGAGTTCTGTGAATTGCCGATCAACGAACAGTATGAAAAGGCGGGGCCGATTGCAGGTATCGTAGTACAGTCTCCATATGATCTTGAAATTATCCTGAAGGAGCCGTATCCGCAGATTCTCTACTGGCTGGCAATGCCCTTTACCGCGGCTGTTCCCTGGGAGGCGATTGTGCATTACGACGGCAAAGAAGGGCGCTCTTTCTTTAAAGACCATCCTGTGGGGACAGGCCCGTATTATCTTGCAGAGTATGACAAGGAGTACCGGGTGGTGCTTCAGCGTAATGATCAGTGGTATGGTTTCGAACACCCCGAATGGCAGGCGCCATCCGCAACCTATCCATCAGAGGGTACGGAAGATGATCGTAAGGCCGGGCTACTGTCGGATAAGTATGTCGGCCGCCCCCTCGCATTCATTGAACGCTTTGAATACCGACGCGATAAGGAGAGCACTTCATATTTCAGCAAATTCATCCAGGGGTACTACGATAGGTCTGGAATTGCCAAAGAGCGGTTCGATCAGGTAGTGGTTGAGGGTGGACTTTCCGAAGAGATGAAGGCACGTGGAATTGTTATGTCCCGCGGGGTTGAGCCGACAATATCCTATATGGGCTTCAATATGGAGGACTCCGTTTTGGGGGATCCGGCCGGGGAGAGGGGCAAAAAACTTCGTCAGGCGATGAGCCTGGTTGTGGATACAAAGGAGTATAACCGTATCTTTGCTAACGGCCGTGGGATTCCGGCGCAGAGCCCGATTCCTCCGGAGATCTTCGGTTATGATGCGGGCTATACAAATCAGTACCGTCAGGTAAATGTTGCACGTGCAAAGGAGATCCTTGCCGAGGCCGGGTACCCGAAGGGCATTGATCCTGATACAGGCAAGCCCCTGCGCCTGACATATGATGTAATGGGTACATCCTCCGCTGCCAGTCTGGCATACCAGTTTTACATAAATTCCTGGCGTTCTCTGGGGCTTAACGTGGAACTGGCTGCAACTGACTACAATCAGTTTTCGGAAAAAGTGCGCAATGGCGCCTACCAGATATTTATGTGGGGTTGGAATGCGGATTATCCGGATCCCGAAAACTTTCTCTTTCTGTTGTGGTCTGAGATGGCTCGTTCTAAAAATGGCGGCCCCAATAGCGCAAATTATCAGTCCGAAAGGTATGACCAACTGTTTGATGAGATGAACCGCCGTGTGAATGATGATAAGCGTTATCAATTATGCCGTGAAATGGTTTCACTTCTGGAGGATGAATGCCCATGGATACCGCTTTCACACAGTGAAGTATACGCACTGCAGCATTCGTGGGTATACAATGTCAAATCCGGGGGTCTCAGTATATCTTCACTGAAGTATCAGGATGTAGATCCTGCCGCTCGCGATATTTATCAGAAGAAGCATAACCATCCCATTGTGTGGCCGCTTTATATAATGCTTTCACTGTTTCTGCTGGCGTTCATCCCTGCGGTAATAACCTTCCTTAACGAGAGGCAGTAACCCGATGCTAACCTATATAATAAGACGTCTCGTATATGGTTTCTTCACCATTTTAGGGGTGTTGGCTTTGCTCTTCTTCCTCTTTTTTGCGATTGTGTCCCCCGAAGTTATTGCCCGGCATGCCGTGGGAGAGAAGGCCCCAGATGAGGTCGTTAAGCTGTGGCAGAAGACGCATGGATACGATAAACCGAGATATCTGAATAAAGAATACGGCGTATTTGAGCCTAATCGTTATACGCAGACAATGCTGGCATCGCATTATAGCAGTATGCTGACATTCGATTTCGGAGTCCGTGATTCGGATGACACCCCGATACTGACCGTAATCCGCAAAGGCGCGCCTCCGAGTCTTTTCCTGACGGTGCCGCTGTTTATTCAGGGGTTGGTTATCGGCATTATCGTATCGCTTTTAGTGGCACTTTTTCGAGAGACCTATATCGATCGCTTGGTGCTTGTTATCTGCGTTATAACCATGAGCGTTCCGGGGATCATTTTTATTATTACCGGGCAGTATATGTTTGGGAGAATTTTGCGCTGGTTCCCGGTATCGGGTTTCGAGCCGAACATCTTTACAGTATGGCGATTCCTGGGAATACCTCTTCTGGTGGGGCTCTTTACTGTTATTGGCGGCAATGTCCGTTTTTATAGAGCTGTGTTTGTTGAGGAGACTAATAGGGATTATGTTCGTACCGCACGTGCCAAAGGGTGTGGAGAGTGGCGCCTTATGATACACCACGTACTTCGCAATGCGATGTTGCCGATTCTCACCGGAGTGGTTACAGCAATACCGTTTCTTTTCACAGGATCCCTGCTGATGGAGTCATTTTTTGGCATTCCCGGTCTTGGTGCGGTGATGGTGGAGTCGATAGCTGCATACGATTTCGCAATGCTAAGGACCATGGTTTTCATAGGTGCTATTATATTCATATTAGCGCAAATCCTTACCGATATAAGTTACACCATTGCTGATCCCAGGGTTAGACTGGAGAAGAAGTCATGACCGGCGCTACGGCAGAGATTTGGGTATCGAGCGTAATAGTGGTTTCTCTCGCTGTGGGGGCAGTGTTTCTAGGGATCTTAGTTTCACGCAACCGCATGTGGCGTGAAAGTTTTCACTCTCTGTGGCGCAGGCGCCCCATCGCAATATCGATCTTCGCGCTCTACGTTCTGGTCGGTGCTGCGGATTCTATAGTGTGGGTAGACGGTAGCAGCAGCGGCGGTGACGGTGTCGCGGCATACGAAGCAAAAAGTATATTCGATATGACGATGGGACACCTCAAGGAGAAGACCTATTCTGCGCCACTGGCTACTACCGAATTCGGCAGTGATTCTCCACTGGAGTATCCGCGAGCTCACCTGCTTGGTACCGATATTCTTGGGCGTGATGTGTTCTACCTGACAATAAAGGGGGTTAGCAAGGCCCTGCTGCTGGGAGCGGTCACAACTCTTATTGTTATCCCTCTGGCCCTGCTTTTTGGCGTGCCTGCCGGGTTCTGGGGCGGAAAGGTGGATGACATTATTATTTTCATAATGCAGGTGTTAGCCAGCATTCCCGGCATATTGCTGCTTACTGCCATAATTATGGCTCTTGGTCGGGGGACACTTCAGG
>CAZAKU010000287.1:0-2972 GCA_964485765.1 uncultured Lentisphaerales bacterium | reverse complement strand
CCTGCACGTATTTCGTATCGGGTATTCGGGGCCATTCTGAATACCAGGCACCGTGTTGTCTCAAGAAGCGGTATCGGAACGAATTCTCCCGCAGGCCGACATCCTGTACCGCAATGTCTTTCTTTTTTGACAGGCTGTACAAGGTGGAGATCACGTTCTGTTGATGGCCTGCATTCAGTAATCGGTCGGAAAACGCACTGCCAAATACGCGAGCCCCCTCAGCAAAGCCATCAAGACTAAGGTAAGGAGTAAAGGCGGATAGACCGTCAAATGCACTGAGCGTGCCGTTTTCTATATCTTGGTGTAGCAGGCGCCCGCCGGAACTGGGGGTCGCATCAACCACAGCCAAATGGTACAGGCCCTCCTTGTGAGCGGGGGGATCGGCCAGTCTCAGTGCCTGCAGCATGGTGCGGAACATGCCCGGCGGCTTGTAACCCGCACAAGGCAGCGTGGCCAACAGCTTCCCGGCAGCAGTGAAGATCACGACAGGCCCCGCACGGTACCGGGAGCATACCGCTATCTCGTCACCCGGGTTCGTTTTAAGAAAATCGCCGCTGGCAACCGCGTAGGGTCCTGAAAGCGTTTTCGGCATTTCGATCTCATTCAGCAGGCCGCCATAGCGGTTGAAAAGCCTGAGCTCTCTGGTGTTTTTGTCCATCAATGGGTGACATACAAAACCGCTCGCTCCTCCATCAAGCGTGACAGCATTAACGCCCACCCCGCCCCTCACTTCCTGCGGGTAGGCGAGAAACTGTGCTTCACGTAGCTGGTATTTGCTCAAGATCCTGACCACCGTGTGATTGTCCGGGTGCTCACCCTCTCCTGCCGCCATCACCGGCCCCAGCGGGACCAGCGGCTTCACATGCCCGCCCTTCTCGAGTTCCTTGGAACGGGCATCCAGATCAAGGTGGCCATAAACGCTTCTCACGACAACAGTGCTTCGGGCGTCTGAGTGGCGAACCGTATCCACTCCGCACGCATCAGCCTTAATTCCTTTGGGATCTATACCAAGTTGATCCAGGGAGTCGGCCAGCTTTCCCGCTGCTGCACGCTGCAGAAACTTACTGTCAGCCTCTATGAGATAGATATTCCTGATGCTTATTCCGGGCTGAGGCGGATCCATCCTCAACCTTTTAATGGCGGCTCCATGCCCTTCGCCCTGCTTGCTGATGTCCACCATGCACCATGTCCATGACTCAGCCTTTTTTAGCTCGTCCCCATAGAGGATATGGCCATTTACTCCATCAAGCCAACAAAACAGCTCTACCGTCCCTGCTTCCTTCGCATAGATATATTCGAAGGCGATGACATACGGCTTCTCTTTACTGCAGAAATCTCCGAGCTCCTTAAAATACAGATGGGGATCGCCGCCTGTCGATTCGAGCTTGAAGCCTGACTCGAGGTCCGAGACCGTGAGCTGATTTTGATTCTCGGATATCACCAGCCGCGTCTTTTTATACCCTTTAAAATGATCAGGAGAGACACCGTACGCCGTTCCCGTCAGAACGAGCAGAGCGATAGCAAAAAATGAAGTTAGGTAGTTATGCTTTGTCATGAATTTCTTTCCCAGTTGATACTATTCCTCAATCAAGTCAAAGCTGACTCCGCTCTTGTGACGTATTCCTCTTTTGATTCCTAGCGTCGTAGATACGGCCATATCCTGCTCATGGTAGACTCGCAGATCTTCCAGAGCCACAGTCCCCCTCATAGTTGAAACAGTGAGCGATACATTGCTTAGTATAAGAGGAACCTTGTAGGTAATGCGTACGTTCTGCCCGGCTTTAAGACCGGTGAGCTTGATGCTGTTTTCCGGCAGACTGCATCCATTATGCGAGAGGTTGAACTCGATCGCCCCCCTGGGCTCGACTTCGGGAACAAAGCTGATTTCCAGTACTGAACCGGCCCTCAAACTGGGAATTGCACAGAGTTCTGTTTCGGTGGTTGAGATGGATACTGTATCCTTCGAAAGCAGCGTCGTGATATTCACATGAGAGTGAAAAGGAACCAGGTACACCGTACCCTCGAAGGTGCCGTCCGCTCTCAGGCTCTTCAGCAGCCCAGTATTGCTCTCTCCCGTTCCCAGCTGTGCAACATCGTACTGTATGCCGGGCCCGCGGTAAGGACGCACTTCACCGATGCCGCCTGCATAACCGCGCAGAGGAGTGTCGTTCTTCTCTATCATTTTCTGCAAGGCCTCAACCTGCACTTCGTTTACTCCGGTCTTCATGTCTGTCGGCCAGTACATCGCCAGCATGGAGTTGATACCATGCTCACGAAGAAATGAGAGCTGATTGTACGCGTCCGTTTTATTCGTCGTCAGCGAAGCGTATTCGCCAATAAACATTCCATCAAACCCCGAGCTGTAGGCCCCCTTGGCAATATTCTCTTCTTCCTTGTAGTCTACGCCATAGCGGCTGTAACCAAATCCGGTGCCGGCCGTAAGCAGCCAATCGATAGGAGAGACCCGCGGTTCGCCATCACCGATGCCAATATTGTTTATGGCAAAGGTGTCCGGGATTTGGTGGCTTTTAATCAACTCCGGCGGAAGGCCGGCGAGAAGGACTTCGCGATACGCCAGGCCGATCCGGCGATAAACCACCGTGCGGTTATACTCGATCCATGCCTGGTAAATACTACTCTTCGTATTGTAGTTATCCCACAATCCTCTTTCGCCGTTGCGCGGAGCATCGAAGAAGCTAGCGCTGAACGGGGTGTCGAAGATCCGGTTGATGTTATCCAGAGTGCCGTAGAGTGTAAGCAGATACTGATAGAACCCCTCGACATTCTTCAGGTTATAATCGCCAACCGAGCGGGCGCCCGAGGTTATTTCATTTTCGTGGGCAGGCTTGAGGGAGATGGTCATTTCCGGTTTCTGGCGGTACAGCGGGGCAAGGCGCTTCCAGAAGGCACGCTGACCGTAATGATACAGCCGGTTAAGCGATTCCTGCTCCAGATTCATACTGCCGTATTCG
>CAZAKU010000286.1:0-12746 GCA_964485765.1 uncultured Lentisphaerales bacterium | reverse complement strand
CGCGGGGCACTGTCTATATGGACGCCTTCGATCGACTGGCGCAGGAAGGTTCGGTCGGTTGTAAGGGGGCAGATAAGGTTGCCCTTATTGCGGAAGGCTACGAGCGCTGCGCGGTCGCCCTGCAGCCCTGTCAGCAGGTCGAGCAGGTCGACCCTGGCACGTTCCAGTCGATTGGGGTGTACGTCGCGGGCCAGCATGGAGCGTGACACGTCGAGTGCTATCACCAGGTTACGCCCACGCATAAAGATGTTTTCCTGTCGTGATCCCCACTGTGGACGTGCTGCGGCTATTATGAGCAGCGTCAGCGCCGGGAGCACGAGGGAGAGCTGTACGATGAAGCGCCAGTCGCCACCCCGGGGCAGCAGACGCTTCAGCATTTCAGCACTGGCCATCGCCTGCAGGCGTCGCTGGCGCCGGGCGTGCGCAAGACTCCACCAGATGCCGAATAGCGGCACCAGCCAGAGCAGAAATAACATATATGCTGTATGGAATCCAATCTCAGTCATGGTGTAGTTTCTATATAAGTCTTCGGGTGGCAAACATGTTAAGGGTTAGGCCCAGGAGGATCAATGCGGCTCCGGGGAGCAGGAAAAGGGTGAACCACTCTTCGTATTGCGTATAGATGCTGCGCTCTATTTCGGTGGTTTCCAGTTCATTAATAGATTCCAGTGCCTCTTCGAGCCCTGAAGGGTTTTTGACATTGTAGTACTTGCCTTCGGTATGCTCGGAGATTCGTTTGAGTTCGGTTTCGTTGAGGCGCATGTTCACATAATCAATAACTTTTCGATTGAAGCGATCGCGGGTAAAGATGGGGACTCGGTTAGATGTGCTTCCGACACCTATGGTATAAATACGGATTCCAAGCTCCTTGGCTGCCTGCATTGCCTCTCCGGGTTGAATAATCCCCGCATTTGATTCACCATCGCTTAGAAGCACTATGATGCGGCTCTTAGGTTCCGCCTTCTCAAGTCGTGCGGCGGCGGTTGCGAGTCCGTCGCCGATTGCGGTCTGCAGCTCTTCGGCGCTGGTGATCCCCCCCTCCTTATTTACATCCGTGCTTGGAATTTCGACAGCCTTGAGTACATGCTGAAGGGCCCGGTGATCGGCGGTCAGGGGTGCACGTGTGGTGGCGAAGCCACCGAAGGTTACCAGCCCGATCAGGTCATCGGGGCGCTGTTCTATAAATTCGGCGAAGGTATCTTTTACAACGTCGAGGCGTGTACGGTAATCCCATTTGCCATTCGATTTTTTTGTGCTGAAGTCGAGACCGCGCATGGATCCGGAGACATCGACCACCATCTCGATGGCGATTACGTTCATACGGTCGCGCACCTCACTCATCACAGTTTGGGGGCGTGCAGCTGCAATGATGCTGAGCAACGCTCCCAGCAGGGTCAGTAGCGGTAGAAGTACGCCCAGCCAGGCACGCATGGTGGTGACGCGTGTCGGCAACCAGGATACCGGTGCAAATAGAAATCCGCTGCGGACGCCCCGCCGCCATATAAACAGGGCGGCTACGGCCAGTGGCAGCAGCAGAAAAAATGCGTATGGTGATGCAAATCGAAACATGGCTTTATTCGGCTGGTTTATTAGGTTTACGGGAGGTCACGTTTGGTTCCTCGCCGGTTGTTTCTGCTTCATCCTTCTGGATGTATTCGCGCGCGGTCAGGGTTGCATTGTCTGTAGCTGAGCGGTCGCTATGCTGTGCGGCGAATTTAACCAGATCGGCAGCCTCCAGGAAATTACGCAGGCGCGTGAGCACCTCCTCCCCGAAGGCGGGGTGGTTAGATGCAGAGGCCAGAAACTCCTCTGTGGTCTGCTCCGGAGCCCGAACCTTGTGGGCCCGTTCAATGTAGCGCCGCACGATCATCGTCAATTCCACATAGAAGTCTTTAAACAGATCTTTTTCAATGAGATCGCGTAATAAAAGATGTTCAAGTTCGCGCATGGCACGTTCGCGCGGGGTCATCATTCTTAGGATCACTTCGTGACGTATACGGCGCAGGAGCATAATAAGGATTGCTATGATTACGGCGGCTCCGAGACCGATTAGAACCCAGGTGGCAACGGTGCGGAACGCGGGGCGTACCCAGATTGGGCTCATATCGACGCTAACACCGGCGGGCGGTTCGCCATCTATAAGTTTTTTGCATTGAAAAACGATCGGTCGTGTTGCGAACCAGTGGCTCTTTGGCGGATGGTGCGAAGTGTCGGTGTAGATGATCGCGATAGGGGCGATACGGTACTCCTCTGATACCAGAGGTGTGAGCTGGTAAATCGCTTCGGTGATACGCTGTCCGTCACTTTCGACGGGCGGTTGCCGGTAGTGCCCTGCAATTATAAACCCCGAGAGGCGATCAGCCAGTGAGGGCAGGGGTACCTGTATGTTGGCGGGCGCAGTTATACGGAAGGTCAATTGCAGGTTATTGCCGAGATCTACCTCATTCGGCGATGTGGCTAGCTCAACCGATACCGCCCCGTGGGAGAATGTCTCAACACGTTCCTCAGGTGGGGGTGGCTCGGGCACCTGCGCATTAATCATCACCGGAGAGCTGACGCATAAAAGCAGGATAACGGGGAGAATTTTAGTTATATAATGCATTAACGTCCCCTCCCTGCACGCAGTTGACGCTGACGGAATAAACCGCGTACGTCGTCGATGAAGGGACGCCCGGTGGATAGAGGCAGGTGGTCGATGCGGTAGCGTCGGAGCAGCTGCGTAAACGCCTCGCGTGCCTCCTTTGAGCGCTTCGCGAATGCATTACGAATACGGCGTGAGGATGTGTCCAGCATAAGCAGCTGGCCGGTTTCGGGGTCCTGCAGCTCAACAAGCCCTACGTTGGGCAGCTCACATTCACGCGGGTCCTGTACCGAGCAGCACACCAGGTCGTGGCGACGGGCTGTAAGGCGGAGTTGCAGATCGTAATTGGAATCCTGAAAATCGGAGATCAGAAAGACAACCGCTTTGCGCTTCTGAATACTGTTAAGGTAACTCAGGGCCTGCTCAATATTAGTGCCGTGCCTGGTCTCCTCTACGGCAAGAACTTCGCGTACCAGACGCATTACGGCGGTACGCCCCTTTCTGGGCGGTACGGTTTTGATGATTCTGTCGCTGAAGAGGATCAGCCCTACCTTATCCTGATTGCGTGTAGCTGAGAGGGCCAGCAGGCAGGTGAGCTCTGCGGCCAGCTCCGCCTTACTGCGTTTGAGGGTTCCGAAGCTCTGCGAGCCGGATACATCCACCACAAAGAGCACAGTCAGCTCACGCTCCTCGGAGAATCGCTTAATATGGGGGTGGCCGGTACGGGCGGTTACGTTCCAGTCGATGCTGCGGACGTCGTCGCCCATGACATATTCGCGCACTTCGTCGAACTCTATCCCCTGTCCCTTGAAAACAGAGTGATATTCGCCGCTGAGGTGTTCGTCGACAAGGCGTGAGGTCAGTATCCGTATCTGGCCGACCTGCTTCATCAATTCTTTGGTATCAATTGGCATAGCGTATTAACTGTTGCGGTCGTTACGGTACGGGGATGGTTTCCAGAATACTGGTGATTATATCTTCACTGGTGATCTCTTCGGCTTCGGCTTCGTAAGTGAGCATTATGCGGTGACGAAGCACATCGTGGGCGATCTCCTTGACGTCCTGCGGTGTGGCGTAGGCCCGTCCGTTCAGCATGGCGTTTGCCCGGGCTGCCATATTGAGGCAGAGGGTGGCACGCGGAGATGCACCGAACTCGATCTGTGTGGCTATATCCAGCCCGTGAGATTGCGGGTCGCGGGTGGCAAAGACTATATCGAGGATGTAGTCGCACACTTTTTCATCGCAGTAGACCTGGTCGAGTACCGCTCGCAGGGAGAGGATATCTTCGTGGGTGAGAGCCTGTGATACTTCCGGTTGGCGGCGCTGGGTGAATCGCGCCATAATGCGCCGTTCATCGTCACGCGAGGGGTGCGTAATCGTGCACTTAAGCATGAAGCGATCGACCTGCGCCTCTGGAAGCGGATAGGTGCCCTCCTGCTCAATTGGGTTCTGGGTTGCCATAACCAGGAATGGATCGGGCAATTTATACGTGGTGTCGCCGATGGTGACCTGACGCTCCTGCATAGCCTCGAGCAGGGCGCTCTGGACCTTGGCCGGAGCGCGGTTTATCTCGTCGGCCAGCAGTATGTTTGTAAAGACAGGCCCTTTTTTAGGTGCAAAAGTACCCTCTTTGGGGTTGTAAACCATGGTTCCTATGACATCTGCCGGAAGCAGGTCGGGGGTGAAGGAGATGCGTTTGTAGTCAATTCCCAGTGCCATCGCCAGTGTCCGCACGGCCGTGGTTTTTGCGAGACCGGGAACACCTTCAAGCAGTATATGCCCGCCGGTGATAAGCGCTATCAGCAGGCGATCCACAAGTTTTTCCTGCCCTACCAGGACCTTTGCGATCTCCTGCCGCAGAGATTCTATTCTTTCGGCATGGGCTTCAATGGCGTTGGTTGTATTCTGAATATCGGGTGTGCTCATTACAGGCTCCGTAGCGTTTGGTTTCTACTGCGGCATTAAGCGCGCTCTCTTAGCGCCGCCGCTCCTTTGTTATCTCTCTTTCAGTAAATCTGTTTGCCGGAGTTATAAGTACCATTAAAGGGCACAACCCCGACAGTTGGTACGCATGCGCAGAGTAGCAAAAGATGTGCCAGAGTACTATGCGAATACTGCAAAAGATGAATTAAGCTATATATACCTATTAAATGCGGAATTATGACATATAAGGCCCAGTATGACCAATCATAGCTGGAAATAGCGTGTGCCCATTCAACACAATAACGCGACAAAATGGCGCATTATCCGTGCACTGACTCCAGTTTGAGCGTAAATTTAGGGTTGTTTCCGGCAATTACTATGGCGACCTCGCCGCGGACCTTTTTGTCGGCAAACTCCTCTGCAAGTTTGGAAAGGTCTCCTCGGTGGATACGCTCAAACTTCTTGGTCATCTCAATACATACGGCGGCCTGGCGGTTGCCGAGGGCTTCGAGAGCGGCAGCCAGGGATTTCCCCACCCGGTAGGGGGATTCAAATACGATCATGGTGTGCGGCAGCTCTGCTTCGGCCTCGAAGAAGCGACGCAGCGGCCCCGGTTTACGGGGTGGAAAGCCTTTGAACGTGTAGCTCGAAGTTGGGAGACCAGAGTAGAGCAGCGCCAGTGGAACGGCTGATGCGCCGGGGATTACCTCCATGGGCAGGTCTGCTTCTGTTACGCGTCGGAGCAGCCGGTAGCCGGGGTCACTGATTCCGGGATAACCACCGTCCGAGCAGAGCACTACACGTGTTCCGGCTTTGATGGCGGAGGTTATTCTCTCTACGGTACGCTCCTCATTTCCCTGTCTGTAAGAGAGCATGGTGGGGCGTGGAATCTCATGATGCGTAAGCAGTTGCCAGGTGCGGCGTGTGTCTTCGCATGCAATGAGCTCCGCCTCCCGCAGTGTGCGCAGGGCACGGGGCGTCAGGTCTTCGAGATTTCCGATTGGGGTTGCCAGGACGGACAGCATTTTTTCAGCTCCTTGCTGATTGTTTCGAGAAGTGTTGTTATACCGCTTCCCTTTGTGGCGGAGATGGGAACGGCATTGGGATAGTTTTCGGCAGCGTGTTGAAGGATATCTATTGATGTATCGCAGTCGCTCTTGTTCAGGATAAGTAAAACCGGCACATCACCGGCGCCGATTTCGCGCAGGGTTTGGTTCGATACGCGGATATGATCGTATGCAAAGGGGTGAGATGCATCTACAACCAGCAGCAGCAAATCGGCTTCGACGGCAACATTGAGTGTAGTGCGAAAAGAGGCTATCAGCCCATGCGGCAGGTGGCGGATGAAGCCAACAGTATCTGTCAGCAAAAAGTTGTATGCGTCGCCTGCGTGAACAAGGCGGGTTTTGGTGTCGAGGGTCGCAAACAGGCGGTCGTCGACATATGCTTTTGCGCGAGCCAACCGGTTCATAAGCGTTGATTTGCCGGCATTGGTGTAACCCACAAGGCATACCTTTGGCCAGGGCCGGCGCTCGCGTGTGCGGTCGTGCTGCTTCTGGATGGCAGCCAGGCGTCGTTTTAGTTCCCGGATTCGGCGACGCATCGGCTCGCGTCGAAGCTGCAGCGGGCTTTCGCCGGGGCCGCGCATACCGATACCACCGGTAAAGCGATGCTGCTTAATGGAGATGGGCATGCGCCCTACAAGGTACTGAAGCTGAGCCAGTTCCACCTGCACGCATGATTCGGCTGTACGCGCCCGGCGTGCAAAGATTTGCAGAATAAGTTCGGTACGGTCTATCACTTTGATCCCCAGAGCGATATCAAGATTATTGACCTGTACGGCGCTTAAATCATTGTCGAATATTACCAGATTAGCTCCGGCGTGTTCGCATGCTGCCCTGAGATCCTCTATCTTGCCCTTACCCATTAAAGTACCCGCTGCGCCTCTCTCTCTGCGCTGGGTTATGTGACCGGCGATCTCAGCACCGGCTGTATCGGCCAGTCGCTCAAGTTCGCCGATAGAATCTTCCGCTTCATCTGCCGAACGACGTCCCAGGATAACCTGTGCAAGTATCGCTCTTTCGCTTTCGGGGGCGGTCGTATGTGTGGATGATTTCGCGATAATAGGGCCTATGTTTTCTCAGTCCGGCCGCCCGGCCGGATGATACGTTTTATCATCTTCCGCAGCGCGTTGGCGGCCCGTATGACGGGGCTGGTACGCATGCTGATGGCATTTGCGGGGCACATTTCATGGCAGCAGCAACACCCGATACATACGGGCCCTTTAAGGTGTGGTACCGGATCCTGTTTGGAGAGGGAGAGCGCGTCGACAGGGCATGCCTCAACGCAGCGGCCGCATTTGATGCAGGCTTCGCTGAATGCCGGGCGTATATAAAGAGACGGTGCAATTATGTTAACCAGCCAGCGCGGGATCATCCTGGCACGCAGAGTATTGGGCATTTTGAACTCTTCGGGGCGCAATTCGGCAGTTGTGAGGCCGTGGTAAGTGACCTCTTTTCCGCTATCCGGCGCCAGATACGGTACCGCCTTAAGAGGGATGTTCAGAATTTCGCATATCACTGCATCCAGAGCGTAGGCATCTTCTGAAGCGGCCAGGAATCCAAGAGCGGCCGGTTCCCCTCCCGAGGGGCCATCCCCCTGCATTCCTACAATCCCGTCAGCAATCGTAAGGGAGGGTGCAACGCTGTTGTAGATTGCCTTTAGAAGCATTCCGAAATCGGCGGGGCGCGGCTCTTTCTTATGCAGCTCTGCCTTCTGATATCCCGGAATGCAGCCGTAAATGTTTTTTACCCCGCAGGTGAGGGTCGTAAGAACATGTGTCTTTACCTTGGGGACATTGATAACCACATCTGCATCAAGCACTGGTTTGGCAATATGAAAAATGAAGCCATCACGTTCAAAACGGCTGGATCCGCCCTGTTCCAGGCTCAACAGTTCAACACCCTCCTCTTCGCAAAGAGTTTTGAAGCCTGTCACTTCCCATACCTGCGCCAGCTTCGTCGCGCTGGCGGGGCTGTCGGCTACGACCACTTCGGCGCCGGTTGGTTTGAGGATATGCAGCAGTGCGCGGATCAGTTCGGGATGAGTGGTGGTTGCCTCTTCAGGGGTATGATCTGCAAGCAGATTGGGTTTTATTAGTACACGCTGGCCCTTTTTGACAAATGAACCTATTCCACCCATAGGCGCAAGCAGCGCTTCTATTGCGCTCTTGAGCGGCTGCAGCTGGTAGCTGCTGCAGCGAGTGAGAGATACGTGTGAATTGTTCATAAGAGAGGCATTGGTCCCTGGTTAAAAGAGATAACAGCTTGATTGTGCCCTAAAGTGGTCTTTATGTCTAGGCGCACATAAGATATGGCGGAAAGACGTGAAAGATGACGTCGAAAACATCCGCTTGCCATCGAAGGACTCAATGAGATAATCGGGGGATAACAAATCCATTAGCCCGCATATAGAAACAGAGCAGGAGTTTCACCTCGGTAGGGAGAACGAATCAAGCCCATACCTGCTCACTGTCTCCCGACAGCCCGGCTACGGCGCCGGTATATAGCGGTATCCGACACCGTGAACTGTTATAAGAACTGACGGCGTTTTCTGCTCCGGTTCAACCTTTTTACGCAGACGCGCTACATGCTGGTCGAGGGTGCGGGTGGTGCCGTAGTAGTTAACCCCCCAAACATCGTTAAGAAGCTGGTCGCGGGTGAGTACCTGGTCGGGATGATTATGGAAACAGAGCAGGAGCTTCATCTCGGTAGGGGTGAGACTTTCATTTTTTTCGTCGCGCGAAATGGTGTAGCGTGAGGGATCTACTGTGGCTGCACCGAAGCTGAAGACCTCACTTGGGGCCATGGTGTCTGCCTGCTCTTTACGGTGCTGTACGCGGCGCAGCGCGGCCTGTACGCGTGCCAGCAGTTCATGCACACCGAAAGGTTTTGTGACGTAATCATCGGCGCCGAGCTTGAGGCCGACTACCGCATCGATCTCCTCCGCCTTGGCGGTGACCATTATAATCGGCACCTGTTCATTGGTGCGTCGTATTTCGCGACATACGTCGTATCCGCTCTGCCCGGGCATCATTACATCCAGCAGTATGAGGTCGAAGGGACCCTCTTCGTTGAAAACCCTGATTGCCTTGTCGCCATCCTCGGTTTGAACGACCTCATAATTCTCGCTCTCAAGCGCATCTACCAGTCCCATACGAATATTGGGATCATCTTCGGCCAGGAGTATTCGATTATGCATTGCTGCTCTCCGTAGTGGTTAGTGCTGTTTTCAGGGGAAGCCTGATTTCGAATGTCGAGCCGCCTCCGGGTCGGGGACGGTATTGTAAGGTCCCCTTCATCCCGCTTATTAGACGCAGCGCAATACTGAGCCCGAGTCCGGAACCCGGTTTTCCGGCTGTAATAGAGTCATCCACACGGTGGAACGCATCAAATATTCTTTTTCGGTGTGCAGCAGGTATGCCCGGCCCCTGGTCCATTATGCTTATCAGGGCATTCTGCTGGGTTGCTTCTGCACATATTTCGAGGGTCTTGCCCTCGGCGGCGTATTTAATCACATTATCCACTATGTTTAATATTACCTGCTCCAGTGCATCGTGATCGGCACATACATTTATAAGGTGATCGCTGCGCGATTCAGTTACCTGTAGACCGGCAGCTTCAATTCTGGGGCGGTGTGTATCTATTAATGTGGCAACGAAAGCTGAGAGCTCTATCTCCTCAATGCGGTAGGTGCGGCGATTTTGTTCAAGCCTGCTGAAGTCCAGAACATTGTTTACCAGTCGCGTAAGTCTTCCGCATTCAGTTACAACAGTCTTCAGGTAACGCTCCCGTTTACTCTCCTCGGAGACACGTCCGAGAAGTAACATTTCAGAGTACATACGTATGGTGGTGAGCGGCGTTTTGAGTTCATGCGAGACATTAGAGACAAATGTGGTTTTGCGCTGTGCCTCATGCCAGTTACGTTGCGACTGCGATGTCAGTATCAGCCCCCCGCATATAATTGCGGTAAGGAAGATTATTACGAGCATTATTCCGGCGGCGGGCCAGACCGTTTTCGTTTTGGATGGAATCAGGTGCAGATATGCGGCTAACTCCCAGTGAGGCAGCTCGGGCCCGAGGGATATGCGTGAGTCGGCTTTACGCTTAGCAACATCTTTTGTGCCTGACTGGTGGAGGGTACGGTTGTTGCCGTCACGCAGCAGCAGTGTCATGTATTGCGGGCACTCCGGGAAGGATGCAATAAGTCGCGATAGCAGAGCCGACATCTCCAGCTCCATTCCCCATACTTCGCCTGTTGCGGCGTTGCGCTTCCAGCACAACATCTGCAGGCGATTATCGTCGAACCAGCGAATCCATCCACCATCGACGGTGGGGGGCTCGTTCTGTTCCATCTGAATCCTGTTTTTCGACCAAATTAATGCGTCGTTGCTGCTTCGGCGCGACTCCCTCGACATATTGATAAGGGGCTTTGTGCTCTGGTCATATTGCTGCTGCTGAGCTTCTAAGGCTTGTTGCGGCTGTACGCTGGCTTTCGGCTGGCGTGCCGAGGCCGACGCATCCTCCTCTTCCTGGAGGCTTTTCCATGGGCGCTCACCGCTGAACAGAGGTTGGTAGCGGGCTACAAACTGCCGTTCGTTGGATGTAAGCCGGTTTGATGCATTGGGGTATATAAGGCTGTCGGGCGGCTGCCAGATGAAGATATTCTGCACCATCGGGTCGCGTGCAATCCACTGCTTCATTACCTGCAGGCGTTGAGGCTGAGGCGGCATATCATTTAGAGAGGCAGTTATTTCGCTACATATGCCGTTCACTGCTATCTGCAGCGCTTCTGCAATACCCTCAGCTCTTCCCAGTGCATTTTCCCTTTGCTGCGTAGTGATGTTCCTCTGCTCCCGCTGCAAAAGCAGGATCATAGCACCGCCTATCAGGATTGCCGGTATCAGGGTTATAACCCAGTATAGAATAGTTGTTCTTTTCTTCACGTTTCTTTCCGAATTGTGCGCCGGGTAAAGAGATCTGCCTCAACTCCGAGCCAGAAGAATAACACAATTTTATGCGGCAAACGTTACTCAGGTGTCACTTAAATGTAAAAAATATGTAAAATCGGGTCTGTCGGCTCTGTTTGGCGATAAATCTTAAGGTGAAATGCTGGATTGGGCTAGTTTTGTGCATAGTGGTGTGACGATACCGTCCGATCCGTGTTTAACCCTATGACGAATTCTGTGAATCGGGTATAATTCCGGGCATTCGGGTGTTAACCAGCTTTGTGCGACAGTGAGCTGTAAAGGCACAAAGTTTTGTTTTGCAGGATTTTTTAAGAGAGTTGCGTGTGTCTGATCTGGTCTGGATATTGAGTTGCGGGAACAGGGATCTTGTTCCCGATGCGGTTTGGAATGAGCTGACGTGTGCGGGAAACGGCGAAGCCGTGCCTGTGACCGTTGTGCCTGATCTGTGCAACGTTGCTATGGGAGAGGCCTCAGAACTTACGCTTGAGGATGCTGAATCTGTCCGGATAGTCTGTTACCGGCCTCGTGCGGTACGGGCATTGCTGGAGTGGTGCGGACGCTGGCCGGGGGAAGATCGGGTTGAATGGGTTGTTCCTGGGCAGGAGGCGGAGCTTTCGGAAGATCAGGCGCCATGGTTTCCTGTAGTTGACCGCAGTCGCTGTTCGGACTGCGGGCAGTGCCATGCTTTTTGCCTTTTCGGTGTATATTCGCGTGATAAAGGCGGCGTAGTAAGTGTTACCGCACCGTCTAATTGCAAACAGGGCTGTCCGGCTTGTGCCCGGATGTGCCCGGAGGCCGCGATTATTTTTCCGTTGTTGGCTGAAGCACCTTTTAATGGGGATGCTGTGAGTGATGATGAGGAGGCCGCTGCCGAAGCACGGCGGCGACAGGAGCAGATGATGGCATCAGATCCGTACAGGAGGTTAAAAGCGCGACGCAATATGCATAAAAGACGACTGGTAGATCCTAAAAAAATGTCGGCGGCTATGGCTGAGCGGGAGCGATGCAGGGCCGACGCGGAGAGGGGGGCGGACAGATGATAGCACCTATGAAAGCGATGCTTCGCTGTATGAAAGAGGTGGAACCGCGCTTGATGCGGCGATGTGCCTGGAATCTGGGGTGGAATGGAATCCGTTCGGTGCGCCGTTTTGAAAAGAATCGCAAGCGTGGAATAGTATCGCCCGCCTTCGGCTTTATTTCTGTAACCAGCCGTTGCAATCTGCGTTGTCAGGGTTGTTGGGTAGCTACCGATTCAGATATGGAGATGCCTCCCGAAAAGTTGAAAGCTACCATAACGTCGATGCGTCAATCGGGCGTACGTTTTTTTGGGATACTTGGGGGGGAACCCCTGATGTACGGAGCGCTTTTTGATGTCCTGGCGCAGTTTCCTGACTGTTACTTCCAGATTTTTACCAATGGAACGCACTTAAACGATGCTGTGGCAGCGCGGATGAATGCGCTCGGGAATATAACACCGCTGATCAGTATTGAGGGCGACCAGATCGTAAGTGACAGCAGGCGGGGTGGACAGGGAGTTTATAATTCCGCGCTGAAGGCTCTTGAGGCATGCCGTAAGGCTCGTCTGCTCACGGGAGTCGCCACGAGTGTTTGTAAGTCGAATATCGACACCCTTGCCACGGAGGGATTTGCGCGTAAGCTGGTGGAGTTGGGTGTGCATTATATGTGGTATTACATATATCGGCCTGTTGGCACCAATCCGACACCGGATCTGGCGCTCACTGCGGAGCAGATTGTGGACTTACGGCGGTTTATGGTGGATCTGCGCTGTAAGGTGCCGATTATGGTGGTGGATGCCTACTGGGATCACAAGGGCAGGGCGCTGTGTCCTGCCGCAACCGGACTGACGCACCATATCAATCCGGCGGGAGACATTGAGCCATGCCCGCCGATACAGTTTGCCTGCGACAGAATTGAAGATGGAACTGATGCAGTTGAGAAGATGCGTGATTCGGAGTTTCTGGCGGAATTTCGTAAATGCGCGGCATCGACTACACGCGGATGTATCCTTCTCGAAGACCCCGAAGCGCTATGGCGTTTGGTTCACAGTAAAGGTGCCCGCGACAGCAGCGGACGCGGTACCGCACACTCCGAGCTGGCGGCTATGCGCCCACTGCCGGGGCACAATCAGCCCGGGCAGGAGATAGCGGAGCGCAGCTGGCCCTATCGCTTTGCCAAGCGGAACTGGTTCTTTGG
>CAZAKU010000285.1:0-2641 GCA_964485765.1 uncultured Lentisphaerales bacterium | reverse complement strand
GGCAACAGCCTGTACATGACGCAGTTGTGCGTAGCGACGCGCTGCTACATGGAGACCGCGCAGAGGCTTGGTAAGTCTGCGCTGCCAGTAAAGGTCGCTGCGACGTATTCGCAGGGTTGTAAACTCGGGCTCAACAGGCGCCAGACGCATGAGAAGGCCGTCAGGGATTGCATGTTCGTATAGCCATGGCAGTGGATGTTCACTCTCGACCATTACAGCGAATTTCTCGCAGTTACGTTCCCATACGATGCGCGTGAGCTTACTGTTTATGGCCAGCACGGCGCCGGGACCTGTCAGTTGCAGTGCATTGCCCTTCAAAATGGCCGAGCCACCGGAGAAGGGGGTCTCTCCTTCACGTGCCTCTTTAATGTAGCTTTGCATGGCTCGCGAAATGTCATCACGCTGCGGCAGCTTTATGGCGTCACCATGTTGCCAGCGAAGATAGCTTATGTAGGACGCGTCGTTGAGCCGGTTGTATGAGACGATGTATACGCCTCTCTTTTCCAACGCGTCCCGGTAGGCCTGGATGGCGAAACGGCCCTCATCGGAGGAGCATAGGTATATGCAGTTCTCGGGTAGCTCGAAGAGAATATCGCGTACAAAAAGTTCCATCAGCTGCGAGGGCCATTGACGGACAATTGCGCTTGCCCCGAAGGCCTCATGAACAATATGGCGCATGGCTGCGATACGCGGGTCGCTGACCTTCTCCGCGGGCTTCATCACCAGCTCGAACTCCCTCTGCAGCTTTATAGGGTCGACGCCGGGTTGCGCCAGCAGTGACAGCATGTTTGTGTATGCAGGAGGGGGGCTGACTTTTAGAAAATCGGAAAATTTGTTCAGTTTCTCCTGCTGCAGCGTCGCGAATTTATGGCAAACCGTGAAGCTGTGGGGCTCGGCTGGTTGCGATGGCGTTGCGGCCCGGATAGAGCTGTATGCCATAGTTAGCGTGATGTAAAAGATGGTACATATGTTACGTAATACATTTAGTGAAGCTGTCATGCAGTGACTCTACATTGCATCTAATGTTGCGTCACGCAATATCGTATGATCCCTGTCTGTTTTTTGCCATGAGGTCGTCAGCGCCTGCTCTAGGGGTTGCATTTGCCCGAAGGTCGGTTTATGCTTCACGGCATGAATATTTTTCTGCTGAAACTCCGGGCGCGGTTCTCCTCGGCCCGCTGTGCGATCCTGTTTGAAGAGGGTAGTGCGGAGTGCGTTAAGGGCAGCATTTCGCGGGGGCTGCTGACTTCAATGATTGAGATAGCCGCGGACAAAGATATTCGCCGGGGGCTGGTTACGGTCGTTGATGGCGGGGAGGGGAGCTCTCTGCACTTCAGGGGTGATTTCGATGAGGCTGCACGGCAGCGTATTCGCAATGTGTGGTTTTCTATGCCTGAGAGGCGCATACTGCGCTCCTGATTCCTGACCTGCTGAGCGCCGCTGACGCAACCTGCTCAAGGTTGCTGAAGGTTAGCAAAAAGGAGAAACAGGAGAGGCTGTTCTTGACGGGAGAGGGCGCTTTTGTAACTTTACTTGTTTGTTTTTTAAGAAGAAGGAATTGAATTATGTCTATGAAACTTCGCGAAGATTGTGCGTATTCTCTGTTGGTAGCTACCAGCATGGGTGTCAGATTGACACCGGTTAACGGCCAGCCGTTCCACTGCAGTGATCAATTCAAGATGCAGGTCACCAGTGCAGAAACTAATGTCGCCAGTGTCTCCTCTTTCCTGGGGCTTCCTGTTAAGGTCCTAACTGCTTTTGTGAAAGAGAGCCCTGTAGCCCGCATGATTAAGGATGACCTTGCCCGGCGTCATATGGCCTACGAGGGGCCGGAGATGGAGCAGGCCGATCCCTGGGGTTACCGTCATCAGTTTAATCTGGCAGATAGCGGGTATGGTTCTCGTGGACCCCGGGTTCAGAATGACCGCGCCGGTGAGGTGGGACGCACCCTGAATGTTAAGGACTTCGATCTGGAACGGATCTTCGGTGAAGAGGGGGTTCAGGTCGTGCATCTTTCGGGTCTTGTCGGAGCGCTCTCTCCGGACAGCAGCCAGTTCTGTCTGCAGATTGCGCGTGCGGCAAAGAAATATGGCACACGCATCTCTTTTGATCTTAATCATCGCGCCTCCTTCTGGACCGGACGCGAGCAGGAGCTGCACGATATCTTTTCGGAGATTGCATCTGTTTCGGATATCCTGATCGGCAATGAAGAGGATTTTCAGCTCTGCCTCGGTATTGAGGGTCCGGAAGCGGGAGGCCAGGGGATTGCAGCTAAGATCGATGGCTTCAAGGGGATGATCAATAACGTGAAGAAGGCGTATCCCAATGCTTCGGTTTATGCCACGACCCTGCGTGAAGTGGTCAGCACCAATCATCATCTCTGGGGTGCGATCGTTGCCGAAGGTGACGATTGGCATGTAGTGGAACCGCGCGATATTACCGTTCTCGATCGCATCGGCGGTGGCGACGGTTTTGTGGGCGGCCTCCTTTATGCAATTCTTAAGGGATGGGAGCCTGAAAAGTGGGTTCAGTTCGGCTGGGCCAGCGGCGCGCTCGTGACGACGCTTCAGACCGATTATGCGCAGCCCGCCGATGAAGAACAGATCTGGAGCATCTGGGAAGGCAACGCACGGGTTAAGCG
>CAZAKU010000284.1:0-2886 GCA_964485765.1 uncultured Lentisphaerales bacterium | reverse complement strand
CGGCATGATAAGGCACGCCGCACATCGGAATGTTATTACGACGCGTTAGAGCAACCCCCAAAACAGGTGCTGCACGGGCGGCATCGTCGAAGAACATTTCGTAGAAATCACCCAGTCGGAAAAACAGGACTACATCACCGGGGAGTTCATCCTTAATACGGCGATACTGGCGCATCATCGGGGTCAGTGTTTTAGACATTTCCAGCTCGTCCCTTTACTTGCGCCCGCGTGCAGCCGCCGTCTCAAAAGTAGTGCCTTTACGCACTGCCGATATTACCTTCATTACTTCTAGCGCCTGTTCGAGTGTGATCGGATACGGCGCGCCTTCTCTAACGGATGCGAAGAGATAATCCCAGATCTGATGAGGCGCATTCGCGTCATTAACATCGCGCTCCTCATCCACCCAGGGCAGCTCCTCTTTTGTGCCGAATGAGCCCAACTCAGGTGTGGAACTTTTAGCACGCCTGCGGGTGAGCTTCACCTCAGGATCAAGATAACGCAGTCGAATCTTATTTCCGTCGCAGGTCAGCGTGCCGCGACTACCGCGAATAAAGTACATCGGTTCGCTCATCGCGGTTGCGGAGCTGATTTCGAGATCTATCAGGCGCTTATTCTCACCACGCAGCATAATCTTAACATGATCTTCGGCATCGCCCACCGAAGAGATCCGTTTGAGGTCTCCCCAGACAGCTGTGACCGGCGAATCCAGAAATAGAAGCGCATGGTCTATGATGTGCGGGCCCTTGTTCAGGAGCTGGCCACCGCCACACTTCATCATCGCCTGCCAGTCATCCCGGCGGGAGAAGCCGTTACGCCGCAGACTGACCTCGTAAACATTGCCAATTATGCCTGTCTTGATGATTTCGCGAATCTGGCAGAAGGCGGCTTCGAAACGACGGTTGAAGCGAATAAAGAGCTTCCCCGGGGAGTTTGCTGAAACCTTACGGATCTCCGATGCCTCGCGGTAGCTGATACCTACAGGCTTTTCGAGGAATACCATTTTCCCCGCACGCAGTGCCGCCAGAGCATGAGTTACATGATCGTTATTACGTGTAGCAATATCCACCATCTCTACTTCGGGATCACTAATGAGGTCTTCGATCTTACGATATGCTCTGCCGTTGTACAGTTCGCCTATTTTATCGCGTCGGGTCTTGATAGTGTCACAACCCGCTACAATGCGGAACTTATCGCGGCGTTCATCCAACTCCTTGAAATGCATACCACATCCGGCGCGCCCCAGGCCGGCAATACCAAGTGCTATTGGTGTTTTTTTCATTACCTATTCTCTCTCCGCTCCGGCAGCATTATCTGCGAATCCAATTCAGGAGCGTTTAACCCTTATAACAGAATATCTCGGTTCTCATATCTGTATTGTGAAGTACATCGTCAGTAACCAGATCCGAAAGCAGCGAATATACCGGCCCCGGCACGGAGCCGACCGCAACACCGTCGAACTCCCTTGCCTGAACTACATTATGGGTTGTGCACACAATCAGCATCTCAGACGCTCCCCGAGCTGCTTCCACAGAAATATCACGGAAATCCACCCCGGTCAACGGCCCGGAGCTGCTAACAGCCGACCGTGCCAGCTCAAGTACTCTCATCATTGTTGTTCCGCACAGGACATTATCAAGTCGCGGGAAAAGCAGCTCCCCTTCCGGGGTAACAATGCCCATATTCTCGGTCGGTCCCTCGGCCAGAAATCCATGATGATCCAGCCCTATAACAAAATCGACGCCCCAATCGGCCGCTTCGCGCTTCATCATCACGTTTGGCAGGTAATTACAGTTTTTTACCCCCGCGAAGAAGGGAGGCTTTGCCGGGACTGTGCTCACCGCCACGGTCACTCCATCGCTCTTGCGCTCCATGAAGGGCTGACCCAGCTTTGAAACTATCACATAAATGGCCGGTTCCGGGCTGTCGTAAGGGCAGCAGGAGAAACTTCCCGGTCCGCGCGAAAGAAGGATACGAACCGCGCAATCCGGATTTTCTCCGGCACGAACTGTCTCAATTACAGTATTTACCAGCTCAGTGCGCTCCAACGGCATGGCCAAACCGACTGCAGCTGCCGAACGATCGAGACGATCGAGATGTGCGGAGAGGTTATAAATCGCGCCATTGACACACTTACAGGTGTCAAATACCCCGTCACCGCGATGCACCATATGGTCATCTATCGGCAGGGCCATCAAAACAGGGTCTACGACAACCCCGCCCAGAAGGCTTGAATACATGGCAAAATAATTCTGCTGGTAAGCTTTTCGCCCTGCATCCAGCACTTCGCACAAATTATTAAGTGTTATCCGCTTCATTCTTTCTCTTTACCCCCTACCCCTCAGTCAAATTCACAACCCCGCAGTGATATTACACCCGTCCGACGCTTCCTGCAACAGCGTTGAAGCCGCTAAGACGAAGAGAGCTCTCCCACACAACAGCAAAAGGACACACATACCATAAACCGCAATTTCACACCGTCAACGTTAAAGCTCTGATTTTGTGTTTCCAAACTGGGCTGGAACACTTAGTCTTGTCTCCCTGCAGCCAATCCGGCGATTGAATAGCATGACAAAGGAGCACCGAATGTCCCTCGAAATCTTTCGCAACCGCTTCAACAACAACAAACAACAGCATATCGATAATCTCTTTGAGATACTCCGGATCCGCAGCAACAGTGCAAGCCGCGAGAACTACCCTGAGTGTCGTGCCTGTGCAGAAAAACTCGGCAGCCGGGCAGAGGCGCTCGGTTTCGACAGCGAAATCATAGACACTTCCGGATTTCCCCTCCTTCTGGCCACCAAACCCGGCAACCCAGCTCTGCCCAGACTGCTTATCTACGGACACTACGACGTGCAGCCGGTCGACCCTATTGACGCCTGGCAGAGT
>CAZAKU010000283.1:0-7336 GCA_964485765.1 uncultured Lentisphaerales bacterium | reverse complement strand
ACAAGGTTCGCGAGGCCGAAGCGGTTTTTAAAGATTGCATGAAGGATTACGTCCTGCCGCCGGAAGCAACTGCAGTTGAGCCGATGATCCCCTGGAGCCCAATGCCGGGTGGGGCCCTCACGGCCACTACCCAGATGCTGCGTGACAACGGTTTAATGGACCGTTACCCCGAAATCATCGATGCGATGGGCGAAGTGGTTCGTCGCGTCGGATTCGGCACATCGGTAACACCTGTCTCACAGTTCTACTTCCAGCAGGCCTTCAACAACGTCATGATGGGCCCCTGGAAGAACATTGCCGAAGGGTATGGCAAGATGGTTCTCGGCTACTTCGGCAAGACACCCGACGCGCCGGATCCGGAGATCATCAAACTCGCCTCGGAACAGCTCAAGCTTGAGCCGACCACCAAGACGGTACTTGAGATCAACGATGCCGACCCCACCAAGGGTATTGAGGTGGCTCGTAAGCTTCTGGCTGACAACAATCTTGAAGAGTCTGATGAAAACCTCTTTATTGCCGCAGCCTGCAAAGAGAAGGGAATCACCTTCCTCAAGGGCGACGCAAAGCTGGGTATCCGTAAAAACGCACCTGAGAGTGCGGCTCCTGCCACAGGTGACGGCACTGCTCCTTCGGGATATACGGTAACAGTCAACGGCAAAACCTATGCGGTTGAGCTGGGTGATGATACCGCCAGTGTCAACGGTACTGCCTACTCCGTCTCAGTCAAAGAGGGTACAGCAGGAGGCAGCGCACCCGCAGCCGGCGGTGGTGGCGGCGATGCCACAGCCGTCTCTGCCCCAATGCCGGGCGTAATTGTGCGCATCGATGTCAGCGAAGGCGACAGTGTTGCTGAAGGCGACGTTCTGCTCATCATGGAAGCCATGAAGATGGAACAGGAAATTAAAGCCCCTGCCGCCGGAACCGTCGCATCTATTGATGTCGGAGTTGGCGACCAGGTTCAGGCCAGCAGCACGCTCATCCACCTGAGCTAAGGAGACCTTGGTGAAAAAATTGACTCTTTTGAAAACGCTGACGCTCTGCGCCGCACTTATGATAGGTGCAGGCGCCGTGCAGGCAGCTGACACTCAGCCAGCCACAGAAGAAGCGCCGCAAACTTCCTCCCTATCGGTAGGAAGCGGCCTTAAAACACTGTGGAAGGCAACTGGAATATACCGGTTTTTCAATCCGGTCTCTCAGGAAGAGCGACAGGCCGCATACATTGACGGGTGTGTAAAAAGCTTAGAAGCTGAGATAACAGCGGGCCACCTTTTCAGAGCGGAAACGTTCATTGAAAAGGCTGAAACACATCATGCCGATGGAGCAACCGTTGCTCTGATGAAGCAGAAGCTCAAGGATGCCATCGACAGCGGCGTCACAGAGCCGAAAGGAATGCTTCCTACAGGTGCCGGTCAGTTCATTATGATACTGATAGGTGCCCTGCTGATCTTCCTTGCGATTGTAAAGGGATTTGATCCCCTGTTGGTTCTGCGAAGTGGGTTTGCTTGTATTTTGGCCAACATTCCCGCTGCCTGAATTGCAGAAATAGGCGTGCCGGGGCAACCCGCCGGATTCCTCTACTATTTCTACTCCGTAGGGGTTCAGTCCGGGATCTTCCCGCTACTGATCTTTATGGGCGTTGGCGCTATGACGGACTTTGGTCCGCTACTGGCCAACCCCAAAACGGCCCTGCTGGGAGCTGCGGCACAGTTCGGTATCTTTCTGGCACTTCTGGGGGCATTGCTGCTTACCAAGATAAGCGGTGGAGCCATCAACTTCAGCCTCAGTGATGCCGCATCAATCGGAATCATCGGCGGTGCTGATGGACCGACAGCGATCTTCCTCTCCTCGCGACTTTCACCCGATCTGCTGGGTGCTATCGCTGTGGCGGCCTACTCATACATGGCGCTGGTGCCAATCATCCAGCCTCCCATCATGAAGTGGCTGACGACCGAGGATGAGCGTAAAATCGAGATGAAACAGCTGCGTCATGTCAGCCGCATCGAGAAGATCTGCTTCCCGCTGATCGTGCTGCTCCTCTGCATCCTGCTGCTCCCATCCGCCACACCACTGCTCGGTATGCTGATGTTCGGCAACCTGGCCAAGGAGAGTGGCGTGGTACAGCGCTTGAGCGATACCATGCAGAACGCACTCATTAACATCGTCACCATCATGCTCGGACTGGCTGTCGGCTCCAAACTGGCTGCCGAAAAGTTCCTTAATGCCGAAACCCTCGGCATCCTGGTTCTCGGACTGGTCGCCTTTGCGATCGGAACCGCCTCGGGAGTGATGCTGGCCAAGCTGATGAATAAGCTCAGCAAGGGCGATAAGATCAACCCGCTGATCGGCGCCGCCGGTGTTTCAGCCGTACCAATGGCTGCCCGCGTAGCCAACAAGGGCGGTATGGAAGCCAACCCGCACAACTTCCTGCTCATGCACGCCATGGGCCCGAACGTTGCCGGTGTTATCGGCTCCGCTGTCGCTGCAGGCGTACTGCTGGCTCTGGTCGGTGGATAAAAGCTGCTGTTAATACGAAATTAGAGAAAAGGCCGATGCTTCCGCATCGGCCTTTTTTTGTGAAAAAAATAGAGAATAAAGGACCTAAACGACTCAAATGACATAAAGAGAGCGCGTTAAACCAAATGTTTAACTTCTCGGCCCTGTTTATTTCACGAGTTGTGTGCTCCTCGCATCATAAGCCCGTCGGTCGAACACTTCGCCTCCTTGCTGAAATCTCCAGGCTAAGCCTCCTCTCTTATTACTGCCCTGCTCCCCTTACGTCGTTTCAGTCCTTTTTGTCGTTTACTCTCCCTCTCCTACGCTGCACGTCACGGGCGTCAATGCGGGCGCGGGTCATGCGCTCGCGCAATCCCCCCTCAGCCAGAAAATCCTTTTCCAGCTTCCGTATCTGCTGGTCCAGCAGATAGTTGGTCTGGTGAATCAGGCAAATGCTAATGTTAGCCCTTATTTCTCCCGAGCGATCTTCGAAAGCGCGAAAGGTGTCGTAGGTAATAGGAGAATGGGACGTATGGGACTTAGGGGACATATCAACAGCAGGCACCCTATTTTCATATGGCACCTTCGTCCCATTCTCCTCTTCAGTCGCCCTCCTCCTCTTCGCCCCATTCTTCAGCTGAATACGCCCCGCAGCAAGATTGCGCACATACAGCGCCTGCCTGCTGCTCTTCTCCCACTCCTGCGCCTGCCGGGTTCGCAGAAAGTCGCGATAATCCTCTAGCAACTCTTCCAAGCTCGCACGGGCAACATTCGTCAGCTTAATCTCCATCTCCTTTGAAGTTGCGGAGGCCATACTCCCCTCTATGATGTTCTGTTTTCCACTTCGCGCTGCCTGCACCATCTGATCGATGGTGCGATCGTATTTCCTAAAAAAATCGCGGCAGAATGCGACGGTGGCGTCGTACACAACCACCGAGCGCTGATAGGATAGAAGCTCTTGATAACCACCATGCGCGGGAATAAATCCGTCAGCCATTTACCATACTCCTCAATTGAATCGCCCATAATCAATATAAGGAATAAACCACACAAAACCAGATATGCCCACCACTTTTTTTCATTTTTGTGGTTTTCCTAATGGAAATAGGGCCCGGGACATATGGGACTTACGAGACCTATCAAACGCAGCCTCCCTCTCTCTATGGGTCCCATTTGCCCCATATGTCGCATTCGTCCCATTCTCCCTCCTACCCATCTGTCCCATTCTTCAACAGAACGCGCGAGTTGCAGTTTTTTACGGGTTGTTTTACTCTTTATCTGAACCACACGCGAGATGCTGTGAGAAGAACGCTGAAAAACAGGGATTATTATGATTTTATCTTTAGGATGTACACCCGCGCTTCAGCGCACCCTGCGCTTCCCCTCGTTTAAAACCGGTGAGGTGAACCGGGTTCAACAGGTTCTCCTCAGTGCCGGGGGGAAACCGGTGAATACAGCCCTGGCTTTGGCCGCCCTGGGTATTGAATGCCGAGTCACCGGTTTCAACGGCGGAGATACCGGTATCAGGGTTGAGCGCTACCTTACCGAACATGGTGTGAACGCCGCCTTTACCGCGATGAACTCCGAAACCCGGATCTGCACCACGCTGATTGATGGACAGAACGGAAGCGTCACCGAACTGGTGGAGGAGGCACCAATACCCACCGAAGTGGAGATCAGGGATTTTATTGAAACAGCGACAGCACTTCTCAACACGTGCAAGATGATGGTCATCTGCGGGACGCTGCCCCCATTCGCCCCGGCTGATTTTTACCGGCACTTCACCCAAAAGGCCGCAGCGCTCAACCTTCCCGTCATCATCGACTCCCATAAAGCCGCTCTGCTCTCAGTGCTGCAGGATAAACCGACACTGGTAAAACTGAATCGTCGGGAGCTTGAATACACATTTGAGCGTGCAATCACGGATGAAACGCAGCTGATAGATGCGATGAAACAGATAACCACCGGTGGAGCAAACGCGGTTTTAATCACACAGGGCAAAGATGCAGCCTATCTGCTTGAGGGAGAGAAGCTCTCAACCTTTACGCCCCCCACAATTGAACACCCCCTCAACCCCATCGGCAGCGGCGACTGCACCAGCGCCGGGATCGCCGCATCGCTGCTGAACGGCGACTCTCTACATGATTCCGTACGCTTCGGAATAGCCTGCGGCAGCGCCAATGCGGAGAGCCTGATCCCCGCAGATATCTCACGCAAACGGGTGATGGAACTTCTTTAAGAAGAAAGACTATGAACACACATATGAGCACAATCAATTTAATTGGCTTAAATTTATTGGCCATTGTTTGTTCCGCAGGATCTCTGCCCTATGCAATTGTCGACAGCAGTCAAATCCGCTGTTACGACAACCATGTAGAAATTCAATACCCCTCGCCGGGGAAGCCGTTCTTTGGTCAGGATGCTCATTACATAGGTGATGCTCCCGCCTACCGGGGTAATGGCGATGGCAAGGTCTCTAAGCAGGAATTCGATGGCCCTGCACATGCATTCCCGGAACTCGATCGGGATGATGATGGGTTCCTGACCGAGTCCGAAGCACCTCATCGCACGCGTTGCGCCAGAATAAAACGTTACCGAAGCAAGCCTAATCCCGTTGATATCTATTGAATATTGCTGTCGCGCAAACAATATGATACTCTACGCAAAAGGCGTGGACAGTATCCACGGAGAAAGAACCCGGGGAAATGAGGAGATAACATGAAAAACGGATATGCGTTTATTTGCGCTGCATTTGCGGCAACTGTTCTGGTTGAATCCATTTTTGCACAGGGAAGCCTGACTCCACCCGGCGCGCCGGGCACGACCATGAAGACACTTGATCAGGTGGAGGCACGAACTCTCATTGATACGCCGCATACCGCTATCACTCAGCCGGGATCATACTATTTGGCCGCCAATCTGGTTGCCACGGGAAATTCAAGGGTTATCGCAATTACTGCTGACAATGTGAGCCTCGACCTTAACGGATTCTCGATAATCGGAGGGGCATTCAACTGCAACGGGATCTCTATACAGGGACCTCGGGATAACGTGCAGGTTTTCAATGGGACAATTCGCGACTGCAAGCATCTTGGCATCTACGCGGGTGATGCGACCCGATGCGCCTTCAGGGATCTTGTTATAGTCGGTAATGGGGTGAATAGCACTGCTTACGCCGGCTTGCGTGCGGGTTCGGGGGCTGTCGTAGAAAACTGCCGCATCGAAGACAACGACCACATTGGGCTGTGGGTATTAAATGATGCGAAAGTGGTTGGAAACACCATATCCGATAACGCTACCAAAGGTCTCTATATCACAGGCACCGGAAACTATGTGGCTGACAATATTGTCAAGGGCAACGCCGACAACTACGACATCGCCACCGGGAACCAGCTCAACCTGTTGTTGTGCGAGATTCCAGAGACAATTGATTGGCCATGTTCCGTTAAGTTGTCAGGAACGCTCACCTGTGCGCAAACCGTAGTCAACGGTATCACCGTTGCTGCCAACGACGTGACTATCGACATGGACGGACACACACTCATCGGCCCCGGCGCATCCAGCAGAAGCGGCATCTGGCAAGAATCGTCCTACCGAAACCTGCGGGTATCCAACGGCAAGTTTGTCCACTGGGAGGGCGAGTTCAACTCCGGCGTCTCGATGAGCGGGGCGGGCGGCATAGTCTCAGATATACAGGCTTCTACGAACTACAACGGGATCACAATCGGCAAGGGCAGTATGATCAGCAAGAGCACGGCCTACAGTAATATAAACTACGGAATCTTCGTGAGTTCCGGCAGCGCGGTCGACAAGTGCACACTGTACTACAACGGCGGCGACGGCATTCGTGCCAATGGAAAATCCCGGATCAATAACTGCGTCTGTTACGACAACAGCACCGGAATTCATCTGGTTGGAATGAAGAATCAGGTCGACGGCAACACCGTTACCGGCAACACTCGCGGCATTGAGGTCGTCGGGGACTATGTTACCGGCAACATCATTGTCCGCAATTTTGCCAGCGGAAACACAACCAACTACTACATCGCAGTCGGCAACGCGACCGGAACCATCAGTACCACCCCGGTCGGCGCAGGCGCCTGGGATAACTTCAGCTTCTAACCCGGATATTTCATTCACTACAGAGAATGGCTTAGATAGAAAGGAAAGAAAGAATGAAACGACAAATGGTGATACCCATTATACTGATCACCGCCTTCAGCTGTATGGCGGCCAGCACCACCATTGATCCGAATAACAAATACTCCTATGGTGCGAATATCGGATGGCTGAATGCCGAGGGTGACCTTGCCAACGGCGCTGTTATAGGGCAGGCCTTCTGCTCCGGTTATATGTACGGCGCAAATGTTGGCTGGATCAATCTGGGCGACGGCGTCCCCGATAACAACATGGCCTACGGAAACGACTCCGCAACCGACTTTGGTATCAACCACGATGGCGCAGGGAACCTCTCCGGTTTTGCCTACGGCTCTAACATCGGTTGGATCAACTTTGAGAACAGCTATGGGCAGCCAAAGGTGAACCTTGAAACCGGAGAGCTGAGCGGCTACGTGTGGTCCGCAAATGCCGGTTGGATCCACCTCGCAGGTGTTGTGACTCTGATTCTGGACTCCGGGCCGGACAGCGATAGCGACAGCATCCCTGACGCATGGGAGTTTGCACATACCAATGTTCTGGATGTGTTAACAAATGGCGGCGTCGACTCCGATGACGATGGCGCTACGGACACCGCGGAATATGGTGCGGATACCGACCCCTTCGATGATATGGATTATCTGCGGATTACCGCGCTTGATAGACCGGCCGATGCCCACCGCGTGAC
>CAZAKU010000282.1:0-2805 GCA_964485765.1 uncultured Lentisphaerales bacterium | reverse complement strand
GACGAAAAGTTCGATGCCGATAAGATCACCAGCGCTCTGGCAAAAGCGGGGAACGTCACCGGTGAATTCCAGATTGATGAAGCCCGTATGCTTACTATCCGTGTTCTTGGGTTGTTACAGGCTCTTTGTACAGATGAGTCTCCTACGGTTGAGCGTGTTCAGGATATAGTTGAAGAGGTCCTGCTTAATTCTCCTTACAAGCGCACGGCCAAGGCATACATTATCTACCGTGATCAGCATGCACGTATCCGTGATATGGTTGCAAAGGCAGATGTCGACCTGATCGACAGTTATCTCGACAAGCTTGACTGGCGGGTAAATGAAAACAGCAATATGGCTTATTCGCTGCAGGGGCTGAACAATTATATTTCGAGTGAAGTCAGCAAAGTTTACTGGTTGAACAAAATCTATTCCAGTGAAGTACGCGAAGCGCATATCAGCGGGGCACTGCACGTTCATGATTTAGGACAGCTCAGTGTGTACTGCGTAGGCTGGGACCTGCAGGACTTGCTTCGCGAGGGGTTCCGCGGTGCATCCGGCAAGGCTGAGAGTTGTCCGGCCCGACATTTCCGTACTGCTTTAGGGCAGATTGTTAACTTTTTCTACACCCTTCAGGGTGAAGCCGCAGGCGCGCAGGCGTTCTCAAATTTCGATACACTGCTGGCCCCGTTTATTCGTTACGACAAATTGAAGTACGACGAGATAAAGCAGGCGCTGCAGGAATTTATCTTTAATGTGAATGTTCCGACGCGTGTTGGATTCCAGACTCCCTTCACGAATGTAACCCTTGATCTGCAGCCCCCCGGGTTGTTGGGCAGTGAGAAAGTTATCATAGGCGGCGAGCTCCAGTCCGAGACGTATGCGGAGTTTCAGGAGGAGATGAATCTCTTTAACAGTGCGTTCCTGGAGGTGCTGACAGAGGGGGATGCTCGCGGGCGCGTATTCACCTTCCCGATCCCTACTTATAACATCACGGAAGATTTTGACTGGGATGCCAAGGGGTTGGACCGCCTTTGGGAAGTAACCGCTAAGTACGGTATCCCATATTTTGCGAATTTTGTTAATTCCGACATGCATCCGGATGATGCCCGTTCCATGTGCTGTCGTTTGCGCCTCGACAAGCGTGAGCTCGAGAAACGCGGCGGCGGCCTGTTCGGTGCCAACCCTCAGACCGGTTCTATCGGCGTTGTGACGGTAAATATGCCTCGTATCGGGTATCTTGCCGAAAATGAGGAGCAGTTCTTTGAGCGCCTCGACGCTCTGATGAATGTCGCCCGCACAAGTCTTGAGACTAAGCGAAAGGTGCTTGAGCAGTTCTCGGAGAAGAACCTGTATCCATACACACGCTACTATCTCAGGAATGTCAGAAAGCGTTTCGGTCAGTTCTGGCGTAATCATTTCTCGACCATCGGGCTGGTAGGCATGAATGAAGCATGTCTCAACCTTATGGGGTGTGATATCGGCAGCGAAGAGGGCGAGGCATTTGCGGTTCGTGTGCTGGACCATATGCGTGACAGGCTGGCGACCTTCCAGGAGGAGACCGGCAACATGTATAACCTTGAAGCCACTCCGGCCGAGGGTACCAGTTATCGTCTGGCAAAGATTGATCGCGAACAATTCACCGATATTATCAGCGCAACGGGAACTTGCGAGGATGATTCCGAGGCGAAGCCGTTTTATACGAACTCTTCGCAGCTCCCGGTGAATTATTCGAGTGACGTATTTAAGGTGCTGGATCTCCAGAATCAACTTCAGATGCGATATACCGGCGGAACTGTGCAGCATGTATTTCTGGGGGAATCGGTCCTGGACCCTGATGCGGTTAAGGGCTTCGTCCGTGCAGTCTGCTCACGATACGGACTACCTTACTTTACCGTCACACCATCCTTCTCCGTGTGTCCGAACCATGGGTACCTGCGTGGTGAAATACCCTCCTGCCCGGAATGTAATGAGGCAACGGAGATCTATTCCCGGGTAGTCGGTTATCTGCGCCCGGTACATCAGTGGAATGAAGGCAAGCAGGAAGAATTCTCTCGCAGAAGTAGATTCAAAGTGGAGGGAGATTAATGAATATTGGTGGTTATATGCCAATGACCCTGAGCGATTATCCTGGACACGTTGCTTCGGTAGTTTTTACTCAGGGATGCAACTTTCGCTGCCCTTTTTGTCATAACGGCGCATTGATTCCTATTCATCCCGCACGTGCAATACTGATGCCGGAAGATGAGGTGCTCGCGAATCTTGAGAAGCGTAAGACGCTTCTGCAGGGCGTAGTGATTACGGGTGGTGAGCCAACGTTACAGCCTGATCTTGCCGACTTTTCCCGGAAGATTCATGAATTTGGCCTGAAAGTTAAACTCGATACCAACGGCTCCCGTCCGGAGATGCTGGAAGCATTGATCGAAGAGGGTCTACTGGATTACGTAGCTATGGATGTGAAGGCTCCCTATGGTTACTATGATGTTATGTCGGGTGTTCCCGTTTCTGAGAGTCATATCCGCGAAAGTATCAGGCTGATCTCGGAGAGTGGTGTCGACCATCTTTTCCGTACAACCCTTGTGCCGGAGATGCTGAATGCCGAGCATATGCGTGCATTGCGCGAGATGATCCCCGTGGGATCATTCCATGTTGAGCAGGAGCTTCAGCGTGAGGAGATTCTGGATCCTAAATTACAGGTAACAGCGGATGTTGAACGTGAGTTGGATATAAAGTTCCAGCGCGTCGGAAGTTAACTCCACATTTTCCGGGAGGTGTCAGCTGGCTGCGTGACAGTGTCAGTTCATGCAGTACTGTTCCGTCATCCTG
>CAZAKU010000281.1:0-3031 GCA_964485765.1 uncultured Lentisphaerales bacterium | reverse complement strand
GCGGAGGGAGAGCACGCGCAGAGAGCGCATGCGCTATCTGCGCATGCAGAGGGAGAGCACGCGGAGGGAGAGCACGCGCAGAGAGCGCATGCGCTATCTGCGCGTGCGGTGTATGCGTTCGTGACCAGGCGGGCAATTTGCAGAGGATACCAGCAGTTCGCGATGGGGTCATGTACGATGCAGCGGTTAGCAACCTCCCTGCCGCGAGCGAGGTAGAATACTGGATTGAACCGCCATTCGGGATTCAAGGCGGTAGCAACCGCGTCTGGCGAACGACTACCATGCGCCCTGTTGGCGAGATGTTTTCCTTTATGGTGTTCGGTGATTCCGGGCGTGGCGATCCGAGGCAGTATGCCCTTGGCCGTACGATGAACCGCTATGCAGTTGATTTTGTGCTTCATGTAGGAGATTTGGTGTATGGCCCCAAGACTCTGCCGGAGTACAGCCGCTCCTTCTTTGAGCCGTACCGCGAGCTGTTGGCTAAGTCTGCCTTCTATCCCGTCCTGGGGAATCATGATTTTGAGAAAAATGATGGTGAGTTTATGTGCCGTCAATTTGATCTTCCGCTGAATGGGCCTGAAAGAATCGCCCCGGAACACTGCTACTGGTTCGATTATGGAGATGCCCGAATCGTTGCTATAGACTCCAATACCCCTGAGCCTATGCTTTACCGTAAGGTACGCCCCTGGCTGCGCTCGGTGTTTAGGGATTCAACGGCGCGCTGGCGTATCGTTTATTTCCACCATCCCGCATTTACGGGTGAAGTTTATCTGCCGGATCTGCGCATTCAGCGTACCTTAATGCCTTCGATGGAGAAGAGCGGGGTGGATCTGGTTTTCAGCGGTCATGCACATCTCTACGAGCGCACAATGCCGCTCCGGCAGGGAACACCTCACCCCGATGGAGTGGTATATATAACAACCGGTGCCGGGGGTAGCGGATTGAGGCCGGATGAGGTTAATCCGCCCCCATATATGGCCGCTTTTCATGCGGCATGTGACAGTTTTACCGTTGTTACAGTGACCGATGAGATGCTGCACCTGAAGCAGATAAGTGTTGATAATACGGTTATTGATACATATACAATTATCAAGCGCAGGGAGATAATGGACGGCGCAGAATAGTCTCGGCGACGAGTCCCGTTCCCATAATTGCGGTTTTTACGAATCGAGGAAGGCTTTGTAGCCTTTGTACATCATGTAGGTGTCGAGTTTGGATGCTATCTCCCATGGGGCGTGCATGTTGAGCAGCGGGACTCCGCAGTCGATTACATCCATTCCGTATTTAGCAAGATATATGGCGATAGTGCCACCGCCTCCCTCATCGACCTTGCCGAGCTCTCCTGGCTGCCAGATGACGTCGGCGCCATTAAAGATTCTGCGCATTTCGGCCACAAATTCTGCCGAGGCGTCGTTGGCGCCACCTTTGCCTCCGGCGCCGGTGTACTTGGTGAGTGCGACGCCATGGTTGATCTGAGCCATGTTGCCATTGGGCGAGCTGACGCTGGCGTAGTTGGGGTCGTGTGCTACATTGACATCGGCGGAGATCATCTTCGAGCGTTCGAGACTTCTGCGCACCGTGATCCCGGTATCACCAACTGTTCGGACTGCCAACTCAGCAACACTGTTTTCGAAGAAGGTTGATTGCATTCCGGTCGCTCCGACGGAGCCGATCTCCTCCTTGTCGCAGAGCAGTACAACAGATGTCCGCTTGGGCGTGGCGGGTGAGTTGATGATGGCCTGAAGTCCTGCATATGAGCAGATACGGTCGTCGTGTCCGTAACCCAGCATTAGAGAGCGGTCGAAACCGACATCTCTTGCCCGACCGGCCGGCACGATTTCGAGCTCGGCGCTGACGAAATCTTCTTCGGTGATTTTGTATGATTTGTTTAGCAGCTTCAGGATGTTGGCTTTAACACCCTCTTTGGCATCTTTGTCGGTGATCGGCGTGCTGCCTACAAGTACATTCAGGTTTTCGCCTGTGATACCCTCGTTCAATGTTTTTTTGGACTGCTCTTTTGCCAGGTGCGGCAGTAGGTCGGTAATTACAAAGACCGGGTCATTCGGGTCCTCTCCAATGACGATATCGGCAGAGCTGCCATCTTCGCGAACAAATATGCCATGTATAGCCAGAGGCATTGCAACCCATTGATACTTGCGGATTCCGCCGTAGTAATGCGTATCGAGCCAGGCCATTTCTCCACTTTCGTAAAGAGGGTTCGGTTTGTTGTCGAGGCGTGGGGAGTCGATATGCCCGCCAATAATATTAAGTCCGTTTTCTAGCGGTTCTTTGCCGATGTGCATCAGCATCAGGGTTTTGCCGCGGCATCCCCGGAAAACCTTGTCGCCCGGTTTCAGTGCTTTGGCTTTTGAGGGAACATCATCGATGTCGCGGTAGCCGGCGGCCAGTGCTAAATCACGGGCCAGTATAAATGCTTCGCGCTCTGTTTTTGCTTCACTGATGAACTCGAGGTAATCGGAACAGAAGTTTTTGATTTTGCTGTTCTCGCCGCGCTTGATGCGCGTCCAGCCGTTGTCCTGTTTCCAAAGCAGCTTTTCGTGTGGTTTGGGATCACTCTTCTTCTTAGGCATATCTTCTCTCCGGAGCAATAATCATTATTGTTCGCATGCGGTATCACATGGTTTTATACGCGGCCAACAGGATAAGCTGTAATGATGGAATACCCAAGCCTGAAACGGGATGATCTTTCATCACGCTTTGTGGAAGAGAACGTTTACAGCCTGGGGATTGTCAGGCCCCCATCAACCATTATGACCTGTCCGGTTGAGTATGGGAAATCTCCGCGGGCCAGTGCGGCGACGGCTTTCCCGGTGTCTTGGGGTTCTCCCCAGCGTGCCTGAGGGATCAGCCCTTCGGCTATAAGGTTATCGTATTTTTCTTTCACGCCGCTGGTCATGTCGGTGGCTGTTATGCCTGGACGTATTTCGTACACCGGGATGTTGAATTCACCCATGCGTGCGGCCCAGAGCTGAGTTGCCATGCTTAGGCCTGCTTTGGATATGCAGTATTC
>CAZAKU010000280.1:0-6233 GCA_964485765.1 uncultured Lentisphaerales bacterium | reverse complement strand
CAGAACGGCATCACGTGTGTGCTTTGTCGAAATGTCCACGCTGTCCACTTAGTCCATAAAGTCCACAGTTATTCTCTCAACCTCACTCTTACTCGGCTACACCTACTCGACCAACTGAGGCCACCGGTCATGTGATATGCTAATTCGCTCCTTCTTTGTGCTCTTTTGTGAAAAATTCCTCTCAATCCCTATCGCCTCCGTGGCTTGTTTCAGTGGTGAGTCACCCTCACGAAACTATTTATGTTGCATCCCCTCCGAGTTGGTGTTGTAGTGGCCGGATATGAGTGCATCTTTTGAAGAGTTGGATTATCAGCAGACGCCCCTGGGCGAACTGATCCTGTGGCGGCGGCTGGCCTTTGAGGTGGACGGCCGCGAAATTTTTGAGGTTAAACTCAATAGTGAGTACCTGATGTCGACTCTGTTTCATGAAGCAGAGGTGGCCCTTACCGATCTCGGCCTGGCCAAACTCGGGGGCGACAACTGGGACGTCGTGGTAGGGGGGCTCGGACTCGGCTATACCGCCGCAGCTGCCCTGAAGTATCCCTCTCTTGGCAGATTGACGGTAGTGGAAGCGCTGGCACCGGTGATCGACTGGCATCAGCGCGAGCTGGTACCCAACGGTGCTACGCTCACGAACGACCCCCGCTGCAGTTACCTTCTGGCTGACTTCTTCGCCCTCGCCCGGGGAGATGGTTTTGATCCTGGTGATCCCGGGCATGCCTATGATGCGATCCTGCTTGATATTGACCACACTCCCGATGCCTTGCTGAACCCCAGCCACGCTGACCTGTATGGTGAGGAGGGGATGACACGTTTGCGTGCATTTATGAAGCCGGGAGGGGTCTTTGCGCTGTGGTCGAATGAAGCGCCCGATGACGCCTTTATGGCGGTGCTGAAAAACGTTTTTGATTCCGTTGAGGGGCATGTTGTGGAGTTTGATAATCCGGTACAGGGAGGTACCGCGATTAATGGGGTGTATGTTGCGACACTCTCAATGTGATAAGTGTTTTTGATTTAACAGGTGGTGAGATGGTCCCAGTTGAGACGGCATGGCTATTCTTTGCGGCGGCAGTGATTTTGGCGCTTGTGCCGGGACCGGATAATATTTTTGTGCTGACTCACTCGGCTGTTCATGGGCGGGTAAATGGTCTGTTTGTGGTTGCCGGTCTGTGCAGCGGGATTATGCTGCATACCCTTGCTGTATCGCTGGGGGTTGCGGCTCTCTTTAAGGCTTCAGCATTTGCGTTCACGCTGTTGAAACTGGTGGGGGCGGGATATCTGTTATACCTGGCCTGGCTGGCCTTCCGCGCCGGCGCTAGCCGCATCGGTGAAGATCAGTCCCCCGCGAAACGCTGGAGAACGCTGTATCTGCGGGGTGTGGTAATGAATGTCACCAACCCCAAAGTGGCTATATTCTTTCTGGCTTTTCTGCCGCAGTATGTTGATCCGCAGCGCGGTGCCGTTATGCCGCAGATGCTTCTGCTGGGCGGGTTGTTTATTGCCGCCACGGTGGTGGTGTTTGGTAGTATCGCCTGGATGGCTGGCTTTCTGGGGGAATGGCTGCGTAGGTCTGAGAGGGTACAGATTTGGATGAATCGCGTCGCCGGGATGGTGTTTGTGGGGCTGGCCGTTAGCCTGATTGTCAGCGGGAGAGGTCGATAGACTCTCCCTTTCCCCCGTCTACTTCTGCTCTTTATTAATCGGCAGTGTCGGCTTGCAGTTCAAGGATGGTTGCCAGCTCCTGAGGGTCTAGTCGGTAGGGAGAGCCATCTCCCTGATAGAAGCCGTGTTTCTCGATCAGGTGGATCTGTAGGTCGGTGAAGGTGATTTCCCGGTTCAGCCGGGTGTTGCGGAGCGTAGTATTGGTCTTCTGGAAGAGACCGTCGGAACCGAGGAAGGGGCAGGGGAGCTTGCCGCGGACACCATCTACCCGCACCTCGAAATGGGGGGGCAGGCTGATGAATTCACCCAGTCCATGCGTGGCATGGTCGCGCAGCTCGCGCATGCGGGCGGCGATGGCGGAATGGGTGAGCCCGAGACGGGCTACGGTGGCATCATCTTCGATCAGGATGTCGAGCAGTTTGCGTGGATCAGTTCCCAGAAAACCGTCACGCGTGATGATCCCGGGAGCCATCTGCTCCTGCACATGGGTGAGTTCGGCGGTCTGTTTCATGGTAGGGCTCCTCAGGAGAATTTATCGTAGAAAATGCGCTCTTCGGACATCCCTTTTTCGGTGAGCACCTTGACGCAGGCATCAATCATAAAGGGGCTGCCGCAGAGGTAGGCTTCCATCTCGCTGGCGTCGTCGATATGGCTGCCGACGATTTCGGTGATCAGGCCTGTATCGCCCTGCCAGTTGTCGGCTTCGTCGGGCTCGGAGAGGGCGGGGATGAATTCAAAGTTGGGCAGAGAGGATTCGAAGGCCTTCATTTCGTCGAGCAGGAAGAGGTCGCGTTTGGTGCGGGCACCGAAGAAGTAGCGGGTGCGGCGATTGATCCCCTTATCCTGCATCTCGAGCAGGATCGATTTGATGGGGGCCATGCCGGAGCCGCCGGCAATGCAGATGATGTCGCGCTGGGTGTCGGATAGCATGAAGTCGCCGTAGGGGCCATTGAGCGTCATCTTGTCGCCCACCTTCAGGTGCTGATGCACGTAGGTGGTGCAGATTCCGTTGGGAACAAGGCGGATCTCGAGTTCTATTTCACTGCGTGTGCCCGGGAGGGAGGAGAGGGAGTAGGCGCGGTAGACAGGTTCGTCGGTGAGTTCATATTCTGGCACTTCGAGCTGCACGTATTTACCGGCCACGTATTCCATTTCGGGGGGATCGATCAGCTTGAAACGCACCTGTTTGATGTCGTGTGTGAGGTCGGTAATATCGCTGACTTCGGCTTCGAACTGCTTTACGCTGAAGAGCTCTTCAGGGATCTCAATCTGTATATCCTGCTTCACCTTTACCTGGCATGCGAGGCGGATATTGTCCTTCTGCTCTTCGGGTGTGAGCCACGGGGTCTCAGTCGGGAGCAGCTCGCCCGCACCTTGCAGTACCTTTACCTTACAGAGCCCGCAGGATCCGCGTCCGCCGCAGGCAGAGGGGATGAAGAGCTGCTCCTCTTTTAGCGTTGTGAGTAATGGCCGCCCTCCGTCGACGGTGAAGGTCTTGCTACCGTTTACCGTGATGGTTACCTCGCCATAGTTGCCTATGGTGGCGTCGGCAATCACCATCAGCACTGCCAGTAGTGTGGTGAGTGCGCAGGTAACGCCAACGGCTATGAGGAGGGGGATCAGCATCCGGTTCCTTAGTTAAGTGTAATCATCCCGTTAAAACCCATAAATGCGAGTGCCATGATTCCGGCAATAATCAGGGTGATTCCGGCGCCTTCGAGACCTTGCGGAACCCGCATGCGGGGCATACGGGTCTGGCGGATGCCGGCCATGGCCAGGATTGCGAGCATCCAGCCAACTCCGCTGCCGAATCCGTAGGCCAGGGAGCTCCAGAAGCTGTATTGGCGAATCAACATAAATAGGCTGGCACCGAGAATGGCGCAATTAACAGTTATAAGCGGCAGGAAGATTCCCAGAGCGGTGTAGAGCCGTTCGGAGAAGCGTTCGATGATCATCTCAACCAGCTGCACAAAGGCAGCTATAACGATAATGAAAATGATAAAGCGCAGGTAGTCGAGCCCCAGAGGGAGCAGGATGTACTGATAAACCAGGTAGTTGAGCGCGGTTGTAAGCGTCATTACAAAAACAACGGCCACTCCTAGTCCGATGGAGGTGCGTACCTCGCGTGAAGCACCCAGGAATGAGCACATTCCAAGGTAGTTTGACAGAAGAATGTTGTTGGTGAAGATGGCCGCGAAGCAGATCGCGAATACCTGCATAAATGTACTCATGATTTGGCATCTCCCTTACAGCACTTATGGGTGATGTTGACCCGGCTTTTAACGATCCAGATGAAGATGGCCAGTACGAAGAATGCGCCCGGGGCCATAACCATAATCGACCAGTTAACCCAGCCATCCAGCAGGGCGCTGTTGAAGATGTTGCCTCTGCCAAGCAGCTGGATGCCACAGATGGACCCGGCTCCCAGAAGCTCACGCGGGATGGCGATGATCAGCAGGACATAGGAGTAACCGATGCCCGATGAGAGCCCATCCACCAGTGAGAGCCCCGGGGGGTTGCCGAGGGCGAATGCCTCGGCCCGGCCCATAATGATGCAGTTGGTGATTATCAGCCCTACGTAGGGTCCGAGCTGTTGCGAGATTGAGGGGAAGGCGGCTTTTAGTATGATATCCACGACAATTACATAGGTGGCGATAATCAGTACCTCAACCATCATGCGCACGCGCGCAGGGATCTGCTTGCGGATGATTGAGAGGGTGATGTTCGAGAGCGCAAGCGTGAAGATCAGGCCCATACACATAACAAATGTGTTGGCCACCTTGTTGGTGACCGCCAGGGTTGAACAGATGCCGAGAACCTGCATGAAAACCGGGTTTTCACTACCCAGGTTGCCGAGGAAAATTTTGGCGGCTTTACTGCGTGCCATCGGAACCTCCCTGCAGCAGCTGCTCCGCTGCATTTCGTTCTGCCCGCTCACAGGCACGGTTCAGGATGTCGCGTACCGCAGTGGAGGTGATAGTGGCTCCGGTGATGGCGTCGAATTGGTTGGTGCCGGTGGTGCTCCCTTCCGGCAGCATGCTGAAGGGTCCGCACTTGCCGGGGAACTGCGCTTTGAATCCCTCCTCTTCGATGCGGGCTCCGAGGCCGGGGGTCTCATTCTGCTCGGTGAACCGGACCCCCGTAAGGGGGGTGCCGCCGGGAGCGAAGCCGACGACCGCATGGATCGTCCCCCAAAGTCCGGCGCCGGACTCCTTGAGGACCATGCTTCGCTGACCGCTCTGTTCATCCCTTACGAAGTAGATCTGTTCGACAGAGGCATCGCTGCTGTTGGTTACGGCTATCTCTGTGACGCAGTCTATATAGAGATTCTCTACCTCGAGCGCGCTATCCGGTACGCTGAGCCCTGCCGCCCCCAGAATCGCTTTGCGTACAAAGAGCTGCTGGTTGCGATCGATGATATCTTTGAGCGAGAGGTATGTGCCGGAAACAATAGTAATACAGATCGCTGTGACAATAAGCATAAAGACCACGGTGTGGATACGCTCTTTGGTTTTACTGTTTGTCATGCAGCCCTCGCTTTTCGCGAGGCCTTAGCGGCATCGATAGCGTAATCGGTGATCGGGGCAAACATGTTTGCCAGCAGTATTGCGAACATGGTTCCGGCGGGCCAGGGCGCGAAGAGTGAGATGAGTGCCGACATAGAACCGATGAATGCACCGTACATCCAGCGCCCCTCATTGCGCTTGCAGGCGCTTACAGGTTCCGTGGCAAAGAAAAATACACCGAACAGGATGCTGCCGGAAAGTAGTGCCCTCAGGGGATCTGCCGCGTTTCTGACACCGAAGTGCCACAGCAGTGTCTGGGTGATTAGAAACCCGCCCAGACCGGAGATCACGATGCGGTAGTTGGCGGCTTTGCGGTAGGTAATGTAGATGCCGCCAATGATGACCAGCAGTGCACTCGTTCCCCCCAGTACCCCTGTAGTGTTACCCAGAAAGAGCTGCATCAGTGTCGGGGCTTCGAACCCCTTTGCCGCCAGCATCTCTCCGCTCATTTTGATGACGCTGCCCGGGGTGGCGGTTGTCAGGGCGTCGGCGCTACTGAGCCAGCTGGTGAGGCCGCCCAGTGGTCCCATTGCGGGAGCATTCCATTGTGAGGTCATGTAATCGCCGAAGCTGATGTAGAGAAATGCGCGTCCGGTGAGGGCCGGGTTGAAGATGTTTTTGCCGAATCCGCCGAAGACCATCTTGCCGAATAGAACGGCGAAAGCCGAACCGAGGATAACCATCCAGAGCGGGAGCGTAGGGGGCAGAGATAGTGCGAAGAGGGTGTTGGTGACGAAAACGGCGGAGGTGACTGGTTGTTTCCACTGACGCACGAAGATCTGTTCCACGCTGAAGCCGACTACGTTGGCGAGGGCTATGATGAGTAGGGCACGCCAGCCGAAGAAGTAGATGGAGGAGAGCACAATGGGGGTTAGCGCCACCAGGAGGTGGGTCATGGGGCGTTGCCAGTTTATACGCTTCGTCTTTGCTGTCACGCGAGAGCCTCTTGGTTTGTGTGGCAGGAGTATAAGGGAGGGAGAGGGAGCAAGGCAAATAGATACTGAG
>CAZAKU010000279.1:0-6492 GCA_964485765.1 uncultured Lentisphaerales bacterium | reverse complement strand
CTGCACAAGGTTGAGCTCAGTACCCACATAGATATCTGCCCCGTCGGGCGCCTGTTCAACGTATTCGATCAACTGTGCTGTCGATCCATGCATATCGCAAAGCTCAACCAAAGAGCGCGGAGCTTCCGGATGAATTATTATTTTTGCATCGCTGTTTCGCTGGCGGATTGACTCTATAACATCAGTACGAAAAGCCTGATGGACAATACAGAAACCCTTCCAGACAACAACACGTGCTCTCTGCACCTCATCCTCTGACAATCCGCCCAGGGGCAGCGAAGGGTCATAAACCGCAATTTCGTCCGGCGAAAGCCCCAGATCACAGGCCGTATTAACCCCCAGGTGTTCATCAGGAAAGAACAGGATTCTATTCCCTGCGGACAATGCCCATTCAAACACACGTCCGGCGTTACTGGAGGTGCAGGTGCTCCCCCGGTGTGACCCGCATACAGCCTTGACGCCAGCAGTACTGTTGACATACACGACAGGGACCCAACCCTCAACAACAGAGCTCAATGCCTGCCATGCATCTTCTCCCTGCTCTGCGGTTGCCATATCAGCCATCGGGCAGCCGGCGGTTACAGCGGGCTGATAAACCAGTTGATCGGGACGAGTTAGTATATCGGCCGATTCCGCCATAAATCGTACGCCGCAGAAAACAATCCGCTCTGCCTGGGATGCGGCGGCCTTTTTTGCCAGCTCAAGCGAGTCGCCGACGTAATCGGAGAGCGCCACAACGCTTGACCTCTGATAGTGATGCCCAAGAATCAGAAGGCTGTCGCCCATCTCCCTTCGTATCGCCTCTATCTGCTTAACAGTGTTTTTCATGGCGCTTATCATAACATTCGCTCATTTTCAATCAAGCTGGGCTTTACCCCAATTTTAATATGTGTTTTACTCCTTCAGTCACTACTAATAATAATGCCAATAATGGCAAATATGGGAGCCATGTATATGAAACTCAGTAAGGCACAAAAGGCCAGATATCCTAAGGATAAGGGTCTCGACATAAGAATCGGCACACTTGTCAACAGAGGGATGGACAGTGCTGAATACATTAAGCAGATCGTTCCTTATGGATTCGAGTCATTCAGCTTAACCTTCTGGCAAAGCACAAAGGGCGTGAAATGGAAACAGCTGGCCGATGAAGTAAACGCCGTACTGGAGGGAACCGGGGCAGTAATCTCAACTATCGGAGTATTTGGTAACCCGATGGAAAAGGGTGAGATTGACAAAGAATCACTCCGCAGCTTTCGTGCAGCCATAGACAATGCACACCTCTTCGGTTGCGACATTGTAAACGGCTTTACCGGGCGCATGCGCGGAACACCTATACATGAAAACATCAAGCCCTTCAAAAAGACATGGACTCCTCTCGCAAAGCGTGCGGCCGATAAGGGTATACGTATAGCATTCGAAAACTGCGATATGGGTGGCACCTGGCAAACCGGCGACTGGAACATTGCCCACAACCCCACAGCCTGGACAATGATGTTCGATGCAGTTCCTATGGATAACATCGGGCTGGAATGGGAGCCCTGCCACCAGATGGTGAGTCTTATAGACCCGATGCCGCAATTACGTGAGTGGGTACCGAAAATGTTCCACATCCATGGCAAAGACGCCACCATACACTGGGACGTTGTCCGCAAAACAGGCATACACACATCCTTCCATCAGGATATCGCTATTAAGAGCGGCATGCAGCCTGTCAAACCTTTCGCCTTCCATCGCACACCCGGATTCGGAGACAGCGACTGGAGCGCAATCATCTCCGATCTGCGTGCGGCAGGGTTCCAGGGAGCCCTGGATATCGAGGGCTGGCACGATCCCACGATGAATGGTCCGCTTGAGATGACCGGCCAGGTAGCGGGACTTAACTACCTCAAGAAGTGCCGTGGCGACTTCATACCGAACCCGTCATAACGACATTACACCGGCGCCCCGCTCCATCACGGAGGGGGTGTCGGCAACGTTTTACTGACTTCCCCAACTATCACTAATCTGTTATCTTAGTAGCTATGAGTAAGCCCACAAAATTCGATTTTTGGTATGCAGTTAACAATACCGAAATCATCATAAAGCCATCTCGTCATCTGGAAACGTTCGGAAACACGGTAATCGACTACCATCTCGTAACAGAATTGATGGACAGTGTCGGGCAGGTACGAGTAAGACAGGGCCGCATAGAGGCCGCACGTCCGCAGATAATCACCCCCGAATCTTACTCAGAGACGATACTTGAGGGATTCGGAGAGGAGGCCGAGAAATATCTGGATTGGCTTCGCAAAAATGATCAGGAGATCAAGATCCTGCGTTACGGCTACACACTCAAGCAGGAGTCATTTAAAGAGGAGATCGTAACAGACACAATTGAGGCAGTAATAGAGAGAGTCAGGGCAGGCATTGAGCACCGGAGCGCCCCCTTCACCGCACTGCTTACCGGGGTCGACAGTCCATGGGATGTATGCCTGATCAAGCTCTTCTGGCAGGCGATACAGGACTCTGCACAAGACAACATACGTGAACTTTCAAAAAGACATCTTTTTGAGCGAACTCAGGGAATACCTAACTCTATCCGGCAGGAAGCAGACGAGGCTTTTCTGGCCGCATCACGCAATCCTGAACTCATAAAAGCTCTGGGCGCCAAACTGCAGAAGCTGGGAGTCTTCGAGCAATATCAGGATCGTTTCTTCGCTCTTGTCAGGAGCCAGAAATCTTAACGCTAATAAACAGTATTTTTGATGTGGAGTAATAATATGAAGATGACAATTACAGAAAAAATCCTTGCCAAAGCAGCCGGAAAAGATCATGTCAAACCCGGCGACAACATCTGGGTAGATGTTGACATCCTGATGACCCATGACGTATGCGGACCGGGCACTATAGGAGTCTTCAAGCGTGAGTTTGGCGACGATGCGCGTGTGTTCGACCCCGAGGGGGTTGTTCTCATACCCGACCACTATGTTTTCACTGCCGACAAGAAAGCACACCGCAACATCGACACTCTTCGTGCATTCACCAAGGAGCAGAATCTTCCATACTTTTATGACCCCGGAACATCAAGCTACTGTGGCGTATGCCATGTGGCGCTGCCTGAACGCGGGCATGTACGCCCCGGAGAAGTTATCTTCGGCACCGACTCTCACACATGCACACACGGCGCACTGGGCGCCTTCTCAACGGGCATTGGCAACACCGATGCCGGGTTTGTTATGGGCGCAGGAAAGCTCCTGATAAAGGTACCTCAAACCCTTCTGTTTGAATTAAACGGAAAACTCCCTGACTACGTCTCAGCCAAGGATGTCATCCTGCGTATCATAGGCGATATCGGCATTGACGGGGCCACTTACTGTGCTATGGAGTTTTGCGGTGAAGCCATTGACGCCCTCTCAATTGAAGAGCGCATGACCATATGCAACATGGCAATCGAGGCGGGCGGAAAGAACGGCATCATTGCTGCGGATGCAAAGACCATAGACTATGTAAAAGCGCGAACAGACAAACCTTTCGAAGTAATTGAATCAGATCCTGACGCTCCTGTTGCCGCCCGCTACAGTTACGACGTCAGCAGCTTTGTCCCATGTGTTGCAGAGCCCAGCCTGCCCGATAAATACGCAGTGGCTGCTGACCGCAAAAATGTCAAAATTGACCGTGTTTACATAGGGTCATGCACCGGAGGCAAGATTGAGGATTTCGAAATGGCAGCTCGTATTCTGAAAGACAGGAAGGTGTCCGTCGACACATTCCTGGTTCCCGCCACCACAACCGTGGCGGAGGCATTAATCACCCACGACATTGATGGCAAAAGCCTGATCGAAATATTTGCAGATGCCGGTTGCCTCGATGTCGCACCGCCATCATGTGCAGCCTGCCTTGGAGGTCCCCTGGATACATTCGGTCGTACCTCTTCCAACGAAGTTGTAGTTAGCACAACTAACCGTAATTTTATTGGGCGCATGGGGTCTAAATCTTCCCAAATCTACCTGGCATCCCCGCTGACTGCTGCGGCAAGTGCGATAACGGGGCACATCACCGATCCTCGTGAATTTATCTAAGGAGCCAAAACGATGAATGACAACAAAATCATACAGGGCCGAGTCTATATCCTCGGAAACAACATTGATACCGATCAGATTATACCGGCTGAATACTTGAACCTTGTACCCACTATTCCTGAAGAGTACAAGAAACTTGGTTCATATGCACTTGCCGGGCTGCCGGATGGATGCGCGCCCTTTATAAACGACGAAACAGGTGAGACACCTTACACCATAATCATTGCAGGCAAAAACTTTGGTTGCGGATCATCACGCGAGCATGCGCCAATCTCACTCGGAGCTGCAGGAGTAAAAGCTGTAATAGCCACAAGCTACGCACGCATCTTCTTCCGCAACTCTGTTGCAACAGGAGAACTGTTCCCTCTGGAATCAGAAAAGGATCTGGAAGAGGAGTTCAAAATGGGCGATGAAGCAATAATTGACCTGAATGCTTCTACTATCCAGCGTGTTTCCGACGGAACGACGTTTGCTTTACGCCCACTGGGAGCCGTTGCTCCGGTAGTCGAAGCAGGTGGCATATTCGCCTACGCACGCAAAACGGGAATGATTAAAACGAACTAACCGGAACGGTAAAGATAATGTCACAAGAGAAACAATCCCGAGTCATAGCTGTCGCAAATCAGAAGGGCGGCGTAGGTAAGACAACAACAGTAGTAAATCTGGCCGCTTCGCTGGCTGAGCTCGGAAGAACCGTACTGGTGATTGACATTGACCCGCAGGCGAACGCTACCAGCGGACTGGGAGTGGAGGTCCGCAAGGGAGTGAGCCTCTACCCGGCTCTCATCGGTGCGGAAGATATCGCAGATATGGTTCAGCCCACACAATACGAAAATTTAAACATTATTCCATCTGAACTTGATCTGGCCGGCGCCGAGATTGAAATTGCAAGAATGGATGATCATCTTCACTGCTTCCGTAACACCATTCAGCGTATACTCGAAGCAAAAGTATTCGACTACGTAATACTGGACTGCCCCCCGTCTCTCGGAATACTAATGACCAACTCACTGGCCGCAGCCCACTCTGTACTTATCACAATGCAGTCGGAGTATTACGCCATGGAGGGGCTCAGTGTAATAATAGGTCTGATCCAGAAGCTTCACGATAGCGGAGCAAACCCGAACCTAGAGGTCGAAGGCATCCTGATGACCATGTGCGATGGCCGCACCAACCTCTCCTCCGATGTCATTGAAGAGGTCCGCTCACACTTCAAGGAGAGTGTTTACCAGACAACAATCCCAAGAAATATACGTGTCAGTGAAGCACCAAGCTTCGGACGTCCTGTGATCGACTATGCCCCCTCCTCTACCGGAGCCAAAGCATATCGTGAATTCTCGAAAGAGTTCGATAAGCGTGCCCGCAGCAACATGCAGCACCAGAAGCCTATAAACAAAATATAGCCTGCTGTCACTCCGACAAAGGCTGTGCCTACTTCAACAGCATGAGGCAGGGCTGGCATCCATAGAGATATATCGTCAGTGCGCTATGCCTGAAAACAAGACGCCTGCCGCTATATAACGGCAGGCATCGCAATACTCAACGATAGGTACGAAGTATCTGAAGGAAATCTCGGGTTGTTTTACGATCAACCCCGGTCGTCGTAAGAACTTTCCCATCCTTTTCTACAGCACTGCCTGTATACTTGGCTTTCAGCTGCATAGCAACAGCCGAAAGCTCCTTGGCTGTGGTTATCTTCTTCTTTCTCAGCTCACTGTTGCCAGTTGACAAAATGGCGAGACTGCCGGCATCGATACCGGCCAGGACCTTATCGGCCTCATGAGCGTCTTTAACAATTCGCTTCACCTCATCATTGCTCCACAGAACACCGCCTTCGGCATCATCCACAAAGAGGACAATATCAAAGTCACTACCGGAGATCTCCGAAACCGATTTAACCTGTTGCACGGCTACAGGCAGAGAATCGGGTTCTGTACCGGATACGGAAACAAGCGTGACCTCTGCTCCATCGGCAACTAACTCGTGAAAGATCAACTCCAGGTGCTCGACATCGTAGTCTGACACAATAACAGCAACAGGCTTCTTTCGGAGATTGTAATATGGCACCAAAGCGGTTTTGATATTTATCTTGCCGCGTTTGAACGCAATAATTATAGCATTCTCACAGGAGAGCAGGTTCTTCTCAAGCGCTTGCCTGAAGCTATCGATATCAGTAACAGGTTCTCCCTCAACATGCGTAACAATGTCACCAAAGGAGAGGCCTGCTTTCTTTGCCGGTGAGCCTTGGGCAGCACCGGTAACCAGAACTCCCGCATCATCTTCAAGCGCCCGAGCCAGCCGGAAACCGCGTGTAATCCCCTTGAATGACAACCCCAATGCGTCGTAAGAGTATGTAATGCTCTCCGAGTGGCCCAGCTCTGCTGCTTCAAGCGAAGTGCTGATCTTAACGGTTTTGTGATTATCTCCCTCTGCC
>CAZAKU010000278.1:0-5847 GCA_964485765.1 uncultured Lentisphaerales bacterium | reverse complement strand
CCCTTGCATCGCGCTGATCCTCCTCGCCCATAGAGACCCATACATCCGCGTAGATCACGTTAGCACCCTCAACGGCAATATGCGGATCATTGACAACGGCGACGCTGCCACCCGTCTTTTCGGCAATTACGCGTGACTCCTGCACCAGCGTATCATCCGGCATGAGTTCCGCCGGGGTACAGTTCACAAAGTGCATACCGGCCTTGGCACACCCCAGCATGAGAGAATTAACGACGTTGTTGCGTCCATCTCCCACATAGACAAGCTTTACCCCTCTCAGGCGGCCAAAATTCTCCCGCACAGTCATCAGATCAGCCAGAATCTGCGTGGGATGGCTCAGATCCGTAAGTCCGTTCCACACAGGCACTCCGGAATGCTCCTCCAGCTGATCAACCGTACTCTGCGCAAACCCCCTGAACAGGATGCCGTCAAACAACCTGCCGAGAACCCTGGCGGTATCCGGAACCGACTCTTTGGAGCCGAGGTGAATTGCTCCCGAAGAGAGGAACTCACTGGTGCCACCCTCATCTGCCACGGCTATCGCAGCCGCGTTACGTGTACGGGTAGAACTCTTCTCAAAAACAAGGGCTATATGTCGCCGTTTAAGCAGATCACCACGAACACCTTCCGCCCGCCGCTGCTTCAGGGCATCTGCAAGATCAAGCAGCTGCAGCATCTCTTCATTAGTAAAATCATTCAGCGTCAATAACGACCGATTTCTGAAATGGGGACTAATATCCATAACCAACTCCATAAATTAGGATCACACAACAAGCGAGCCATTTTTTACCACTAAACGCCGCACTAAGCAAGATCAGCAGGAATCGGAATTGATTATATAAATTCTCAAGTGGACTATTATAGTCGAAAACGCTAAATTGTATCTTTTTGGGCAATCGCATCGATTGCGGATTATGTATTGATACAGTAGCGCGAAAAAGGTTGAATGAAACAGAGGATTACACGAAAAATACTGGTCAAGTGGGCAGGAGTCCGGGTTGTTACTGAGGCTGAGGCAATTTTCAAGCGTGGCGACGTAGCTTCTGCAGAGCTCGATGGTGACTGGATACGCGGAAGCATCACCCGCGGCGGCAACTCGCTCAAGACCTCCCTCAAGGTACTGCGCGATGGCACAGCCGAGAACCACTGTCCATGCTGGGCAAACAGGGAACAGGGGATTATCTGCTCACATGTGATCGCGGTGGCGGTCAGCCTGGTCAAGAGAATGACCGACCCTATGCGTGAGCAGAAATACCAGGAGGAGCAACGCCGGGCCAGGCGCCTTGCCTCGATAAACGAATCCAAATACCTGCAGAGAGCACCACGCGGAGGAGCAGGTTCTACCCCCGCCGAATTAAGAATAATGCTGCCAACCAACTGGACGGCCAGCTGCAGAACAACCGGACGCGTCAGCATCCGCTGCTTCGTTGAGATCGAAGGATCACACCCATGCCCTATCGATGCCGTACCGACCGACTATTTGCCGGGGTTCGATAAACCCACGGAAAACACCCTCTTCGTACTTGAAGATATTGCAGAGGGGCCCATACCGGCCGTACAGGAGATAACAACACCCGACCTGCTCAACCTGTTTGACCTGCTGCACGGCAAGAAGGTCTACCTTGATGACGGCAGAGAGCTGAGCGTTAATTCCACGCCTATGCACACTGTGCTGCAGATGGATCTTGATCGCGAAAATGGAGAGCTGATCCTGATAGCACATACCGAACTGCCTTTTGTTCGCGGAGAGTTCCCGCATTACGTTGTTCATGGGCATACCGGATGGGTCTACGGTGCAGAGCACCTCTGGCCGCTGAAAACAGTGTTACCCGGGCCATACCAGCTGATATATCATGAACCTGTCATTGTGCCGCGGAAGGATGTATTGCGCTTCATACACCAAGAGATGCCTTTGCTGGATAAACTTATCCATGTGAACACCGACATATCTCCCGACCTGTTTTCTGTTGAGCCAGGTAAGCCATCATTCCTTCTGGCGGTAAAGGGCAGTCCGGCCTCCCTGGGGGCGACCCTTTTTGCAACCTACGGAGAGAACCATGTCATTGCCGCCAAAGGAGACTCCAACGATGATTTCGGAATCCCCGACCCGAATGACCTTATGCGATACACCGTACGTAATCCCGCAGCCGAAGAGCGTGCACTCCGCTATCTGGCCGATACCGGATTCCGCGGGCACGTCGGAGACGGCCTGACGCATATTACGGGTAGCCACAATGTCTTGAACTTCCTTGGCGGAAATATGGCAGAGCTGCGACGCAAGGGATGGAAGGTGTCACTCGAAGGGCGTGTAGAGGGCTTTATGGAGGCTCTTGATGTTGCTACGCCTGTCGTTAATGTGCAATCATCGGGTGGCAACCAATGGTTCGATATCGGCTTCAACTTCGAAGATGTCGACGGCTCATCACTCTCCCAGTCTGATATTCAACGCGCCCTGACACGTAACGAGAGTTACATCCAGAAGGGGTCACGCACCATACTCATCGACAGCAAGGCTGTCGACTCCATGCGCGATGTTTTCTCCGACTGCTCAAGCACAGAAAGCGACAAGGCCGGGCACTTCCGCATGGCGGCCATATATGCCCCGTTCGTCAAGGCGTCGCTTGATGCGCTGGACGGAATAGATGTAGAGGATACGCCTCAATGGCGAAAAAGCGCGGCAACCCAGAACCGGGCACTTGAGATAACACCGGTCACCGCCGGAAACGGTCTCGATGAGATACTGCGCCCGTACCAGAAGGATGGGGTAAACTGGCTGCGCTTCATGGAAACCTGCGGATTCTGCGGGCTGCTGGCCGACGAAATGGGATTGGGCAAGACGCTCCAGGCCCTGGTATGGATTCAGCTCAAACGCCACTCAGAGGAGAGCCGTAATTCGCCGGCCCTGATCATCTGTCCTACCAGCCTGGTAGAGAACTGGGCACGTGAGTCGGAGAAGTTCACACCATACCTGAAGGTACTGCCAATCTCCGGCACGCAACGACACAAGCTCTGGGAAAAGGTCCCTGAATCGGACATAGTGATTACATCTTACGCACTTATGCGGCGTGACCTCGACAGGCACCTTGAGCATAACTACTCGATAGTTGTCCTAGACGAGGCCCAGCACATAAAGAATCGCGGTACCCGTAACGCAGTGGCGGCGAAGCAGCTGAAGGCGCAGAATCGCCTGGTTCTAACCGGAACACCGATCGAAAACAGTGTAGCCGACCTGTGGTCAATAATGGACTTCCTGATGCCGGGTTATCTGGGGCGTTACGACACATTCCGCACTAATTACGAGCAGCCTATCGCCCGCGGCGAAACAGAGGGAGAGCAGGCACAGGCAAAGCTGCGCCGCAAACTGCATCCCTTTATGCTACGGCGCCTGAAGACCGATGTTGCCCGTGATCTGCCCGACAAGATTGAACGCATCAGCTACTGCACCCTGACACCTGACCAGCAGCTTGTTTACAACGAGCTGCTCAAACAGTCACAACGTAAGATCGGCGACATGGTTGCCGAGAAAGGGTTCAATCGCAGTCGCATGCAGATACTGGCCATACTCATGAAACTGCGACAGGTCTGCTGCCATCTCGACCTGCTCAAGCTTGACACCGGGGAAGCCAAAGAACCTTCAGCCAAGCTAAATACATTTATCGAACTTCTGAATGAGGCAATTGATGGCGGCCACCGCATACTGGTTTTCAGTCAGTTCGTATCGATGCTTACAATCCTGCGGAAAGAGCTCGAAAAGCGCGATTACAAGTACTGCTACATCGACGGATCATCGAAAAACCGCATGGATAGTGTTACCCGCTTCAACACCAACAAGGATATCCCCGTTTTTCTTATCAGCCTGAAGGCGGGCGGAACAGGGCTCAATCTCACAGGTGCCGATATGGTAATACACTTCGACCCCTGGTGGAACCCGGCGGTTGAAGATCAGGCTACCGACCGCGCGCACCGAATTGGGCAGAAGCGCACCGTATACAGCGTGAAGCTGATAACTGAAAACAGCGTTGAAGAGAAGGTTCTGGAGATGCAGCAGCGCAAGAAATTGGTCATTAAAAACACCATTGAGAGCGACGAAAAGATTGCGACATCGCTAACCTGGGATGATATTCAAGGCCTGCTGGACATATAAACGACAAGCTGAAGAGATAGCAGAATTCTAAAGAATTTTAAGCCTGGGAAGATCCTGAATATCGATTACGCCCACGAGTTTACCTTCAGCATCCACCACAGGCAGATCATCGATTCGATTCTTCTCATATGCCCCCAGTACATTAACCGCCAGCTGATCAGGCTTTACGCTAATGGGATTGGCCGTCATCACATCGCATACAGGGCGACTCAGAAGATCGGAATCCGACGCGATATGCCGACGCAGATCACCATCGGTAAATATACCGGCAAGGCGGCCATCAGCATCGACTACGCAGGCAGAACCGGAGCGTGCGCGAGTCATTAACGGGATCACCTCTTTAATGACGGTATCGGGAGATACGGCCACCAACTCTCCGGAGGTACGCATGATATCCTCTACTCGCAGGAGAAGAGTGCGCCCTATCGCACCGCCGGGGTGCAGCTCGGCATAGTCCTTAAGCTTAAAGCCACGGTTCTCCAGCAGTATCATTGCCAGCGCATCACCCATGGCCAGCGTGGCGGTTGTGCTGCAGGTGGGTGCCATATTAAAGGGGCAGGCTTCACGACTGACCCGAACCGTTATAACAACATCGCTGTGAGACGCCAGGCGGCTCGCGCTGTCACCGGTAAGGGATACTATCTTTATCTCACGCCGGCAAACCGAGGGGAGTAAGGCCAGCAACTCCTCACTTTCACCTGAGTAGCTCAGGGCAAGCAGAACGTCCCCCTTAAGCATAATACCCATATCACCGTGCATCGCCTGGGTAGGGTTCAGCACAACACTTGTCGAACCGGTACTTGCAAGTGTGGCGGATATCTTCTCGGCAATGTGTAAATTTTTGCCTATGCCGCTGACCACAATCTTTGATCCGCGCTCAAGAGCCTCCTGCAGAAGCTCCACGGCGTCATCAAAAGAGGAATCGACAGATTCGCGCACCTCGCGGATCGATTCCGCCTCAAGATCAAGAATCTCTCGAACACGCTGCAGATTGGTAGATGGTTTACTCATGATTATCCTGCCGAATGAGCTGAATCAAAACTGTCGAAAGCCGCCACGCTGCTGACGCTGGCGCCGTACGGCCACTTTAGGAGCTTCCAACCCCAGGGCGTACCATTCATCACCGATGCCGGCATTAGAAAACTGTTTTGCACGATTGTTCACCAAGTGCTCCCAGTTGCGATTAATAACCGGGCTATCGAACTTCTTCTTGGCTTCGACCAGCAGAATGGTGGCCTCCTCAATCCGGTTCTGCTTAACCAGAACCCAGCTATAGAGAGCAAAAAGAATCATGCCCTGGCCAAATCTATTACGCTTTGTTGCCTTTTTGAAGGCAACATCTATGCCGTCATCTTTGCGCTTGTACATACGGGCAAGCTTCATGGCCGAAGTAAGGGGCTCCAGAAAGAGGCACCTGGGCATTAATTTGTCGACCTTATCCCACTCCTGCAGCTGGTAATTGAACTGCATACGCATTGTTGCAACCTGGCGTTTGAGCAGGGGGCTCCAGAGGTAAAACGGCTCCAGCAGGTGTGTTGCGGCCAGCGCCTCACGAATAAAGCCTTTCTGCTCCTTCTCAAGCATCTTCTGCGCCTGCTTTACGCTCCCCATCGGGCGGGTTTGCATAATCTGCACCTGGCGCTGAAGCTTCTGTTGCCCCTGCTGAATAATCTCCTGAATTGTATTCATACGCGCCATTACAA